>DASVRB010000421.1:0-2373 GCA_036388835.1 Thermoanaerobaculia bacterium
AGTGAAAGCGGCGACTGGCGTCGCCGCACTCCAAAAGCCTTAGCGGAAGCCTTCCGTTCCTCGCGTCAGTTTGCGCAGGTCGCTGCCGTCCGCGTTCATGACGTAGACGTCCTGCACTTCCGCGCCGGCGCTCTTTGCCGAAAAGACAATGCGGCTGTCGTCGCGCGACCAGCTCGCCGGTGACAGCACCTCGATGCCTTCCGTCAGACGGGTGACTGTTTGGGAGGCGAGCTCGAGGCGGTAGAGATCGCGCCCACCTCCGCGCGTGGAGGTGAAGGCGATGAAACGGCCGTCATGCGAGAACGAGGGCCACGACTCGGAGGCGTCACTGCGCAGCAGCGGTTCGACGCGTGCTGTTTCGACGTCGATCAGGAACAGTTGATCGCGGCCGCCGGGATTGGCCCACACCGCGAGACGTTTGCCGTCAGGACTCCAGCTCGCAAGCTGCGTGCTCCAGGCGTTCTGAGTGAGGCGCCTCTCGTTCTTGCCGTCGATATCGATGACATAGAGATCCCACTGCAATTCGCCCTGCGCATTAGGGACACCGCGTTGAAAGGCGATCGAGCGGCCATCGGGCGATGGGACGGCGACGCCATTGAAGCCGGCGCCTGCGAAAAGGCGCCGCTGTTGCGTTCCGTCAGGACGCATCGAATACAGATCGGCGCGGCCGACCGCGTCGTATTCGCGCGCGGAGTGGAAGACGACCTTTGTCCCGTCAGCGGTGAACGCGGGGTGGGCGTCGCGTCCCGGACTGAACGTGAGGCGGCGTTGCGCGGTTCCGTCCGCGGCCATTGTGTAGAGCTCCCAGTCGTCATCGCGTGTCGAGGCGAACACGATGTTTTTGCCCTCGCCATCCCATTGTGGCGAGGCATTATCGAACGCGCTGTTGGTGAGCTGGCGCTGCTTGCCGCTGTCGACGTCAATCACATAGAGCTCGTAGCGTCCGGTCGAATTGTTGTAGTACGCGATCTGCCTGCTGTCGGGCGACCAGTCGAGCTCGTAGCTGGTCGCAGCGTCATTCGTGAGATTGCGCAGATTGCTTCCGTCACGATCCATGACGTAGACGTCGAGATTGCCGCCGCGCGAGGAGATGAACGCGATGCGCCGTCCGTCGGGCGAAAATCTCCCGCTTTCGTTTACTTTTCTGAGGTCGGTGCCATCCGCATTGACGATCCAGGCGCTGCGATTGCCGCCCTCGCTCGAACTGAAGACGATCTGCTTTCCGTCGGGCGTCCACGACGCGTGTGAATCGCTGCCGGACGTCGCGGTCAGCCGCTTCACATTGCCGCCGTCCGCGTCCATCACGTAAATCTCCTCGTTCCCGTCACGATCGGAATCGAACGCGATCCGCCGTCCGTCGGGCGACCAGGAGGGATGTCGCGCGAACATCAATCCGGTCGAGTCGCGGCGGTGCGTCAGGCGCTTCTCGCCGGTGCCGTCCGGCCGGATTGTGTAGAGATGAAATGCGCCGTCGCGCTGCGAATCGAAGACGATCAGATCGCCCCGAGGAGACCAGTCCGCGTGCGTATCGCCGATGCCGTTGTACGTGAGTCGTCGCAGTCCGGTGCCATCGGAATTGATGATGTAGAGCTGCGGCCGCCCTTCGCGCTCACGCTCGCTCTGAAACACGAGCTGCGTTCCGTCGGGAGACCGTGAGGGGTTGATGTTGAGGAACCGCTCTGGAGCCGTTTGAGCGGCGACGGGATTCAGAGAGAGGATGAACAAGCAGATCACGAGCGCGAATCGCATCGACGATTCCTCCGGTTCGCTGTTTAGCGGTAACTCGCATCCTAAGCGCCTGCGCGCGCGCAGGCGTCTCACTGTGGCGAGCTTGCTGTGAACGGTTGCAACGCAACGTCACACAGGCGAACGACTGGGAGCATCCGCACAGACGGCACGCAGCGCGACACGCGCGCGGACAACCTCGAGCAACAAGGGCTTCCGGACCCTGCCGGCTACAGGTTATTGAGCGCGGCGTGTGCGATTGCGATTGCGATGAACTCGGAGTTGCCGCCGGAGGGGAAGGGGAACGCGTTCGAAATGACCGCGACGCCAATCTCCTGATCGGGGAGGTAGATGAGGAAACTCAGAAATCCGATGACGCTGCCGCCGTGCGACACGGCCGGCTGGCCCGCGATTTTCTTCACGGACACGCCGAGCGCATAACTATTCGGCACGAGCTTATCGTTCGACAGTCGTGCGACAGTGGTCATTGTGGCGTAGGACTCGGGCAGCATGACCCGGCCGGTGCCGAGGAGGTGCGACCAGCGCACGAGATCGGATGCGGTGGAGCAAAGCGCGCCGGACGACACCATCCCGGACGTGTGGTAATTCGGCAGTCTCACCCACGAGCCTTGAACCAGGCCGTAACCT
>DASVRB010000422.1:0-3845 GCA_036388835.1 Thermoanaerobaculia bacterium
GCAGCGAGCTCGCCGTCATCCTGAGCGTTCGCGAAGGATCTCAGCCGCGACGGCCGTCGCATTTTGAGCGTCCTTCGCTGACGACGGGTTGAAACCGACGCTCAGGATGACGGGTTGAAACCGCGAGCGCAGAACGCAGAACGCAGAATGAAGAATGAAGAAAGCGGCGCGATGCGGCGCGTCTGGCGCTGGTAGCGAGCTCGCCGTCATCCTGAGCGTTCGCGAAGGATCTCAGCCGCGACGGCCGTCGCATTTTGAGCGTCCTTCGCTGACGCTCAGGATGACGGGGAGCGCGAGAGCGTTCGTGCGTTGCACGCCACGTCGTACCATCCCGCCATGCGTCGAACACCGATCGTTCTCACTCTCGCGATTCTGCTCACTGCCTGCGCGCCGCTGCGCGCGTCGACGACCGACGAGCGGATGGACGTCGTTCGTGAGCGGATCGCGCGGCACCGCGCGACCACGGTCGCGGACCGTCTCTATTGCGGCATGTCGGTTGCGGACGGGAGCACGGTCACGGATGCGCAGGTCGAGACGTTCATCACCGAGGTTGTGGAGCCGCGGTTTCCGGACGGCTTCACGATCTGGCGCGCGCGTGGGGCGTGGCTAGGGGCGCGCGAGGAGACCGTGATCATCGAGATCGCGCACGGCGGCGACGCCGCGGCGAGTCAGCGCGTTGCGGAGATCGGCGCGGAGTACGTGCGGCGATTCCGGCAAGCGGCCGTGCTGCGGATGACGCTCCCGGCGCAGATCGAATTCATCACCGCATCAACGACGACTGAATCCGGCCACTAGCGCCGATTCGCTACGAGCAACACACGAATGCAAAGGAGAAGTGAAATGAAGTACAGCAGCCTGTTTCTCGCAGCATCCCTCCTCATCCTGCCGGCTTGTCAGAAGAGCGAGCTGACCGACAAGCCTGCAGCGCAGGTGACTGAGAGCGCCGCCACGACCGCGGCCGACACCGGTCTCACCGCGAATCAGCCGGCCGGCAACGCGGTGACGGCGAACGTGATCAAGGAGAAGAGCTCGATCGACTTCGTTGGCGCGAAGGTCACGCGCGATCACAAAGGAAAGTTCAACACGTTCGACGGCACGATCGAGTACGTGGCCGCAAAGCCGAGCCGCATCGCGTTCGAGATCGATCTGAATTCGATCCAGACCGACGACGCGCAGCTCGATGGACATCTGAAGAGCCCCGACTTTTTCGACGTGGCGAAGTATCCGAAGGCGACGTTCGTCTCGACGTCGCTGACCGACGGCGCGGGTGAAGGATCGCCCGCCGGCACGACGCATGTGTTGCGCGGCACGCTCGACCTCCATGGCGTCAAGAAGGAAGTCACCATCCCCGTCACCGCCACGCAGAACGCGGACGGAGTTCGCGCGCAGAGCGAGTTCACGATCAACCGTCACGACTGGGGCATCTCGTACAAAGGAATGGCGGACGACCTGATCAAGGACAACGTGCTGATCCGGCTCGACCTCGCGTTCCCGCCGCCGCCGTCTGCCTAGCGCGATCGGCCCTATCGACTCGACATCGACTTGATGTCGACGACCGGCGTTCCGTCGATCGCTTCGATGGGGCCGATCCGCAAGCGCCTTCCCGAAATCTCGCGCACCGTCACCGGATGAAGCCGGATCGGGTTGGGCCGATCGGGCGAGCGGGTGATGAAGACGCCCGCAAGTGGGTTCGCCGGCTCGTTGCGCGGATGCACTTCGAGCACGCCGCGATCTGCACGATCGAGCCAGGTGAGCACGAGCAACTCGTCGCCCGGCTCGATGCCGCGCAGTGCCCGCGCATACATCGCATCGACTTCCAGCCACGCATCCGGCGCCCCTTCCGCCCCTTGTCGCGGCGCGTCGTCGAGCGCACGCAACGTCGAGTCAATGCGGCCGATTGCATGAAGGTGAAAGTCGTTCATCACGGCGCGTGGGAGCGTAGTCGAGGGAAGTGGATTGGGGAAGTGCGCGAGCGTCTTTTGGAGCGGCGGGGCTCCGAGGGGCGGAAAGGCATGTGCATCGCGCACCGCCCGCCCAGGTCCCTCGCTACGCTCGGGATGACAGCCCGACACGTGAATACGCGCCGATTGCACGAACGTTCGAGCGTCTGATGCGCACGCTCAAACTCGTTCCCTATGACGACGCCTGGCCCGCTCGCTTTCGCGCGGAGGCCGAGCGCTTGCGGGCGACCATCGGGCCGTTTGTCGACGCGATCGAGCATGTGGGGAGTACCGCGGTTGCGGGGTTGATGGGGAAGGGGGTGCTCGATATTGGGGTGGCGGTCGGGAGCGTCGGTGCGGCGGATGCGTGCGTCGCGCCGCTCACGGCGCTCGGGTATGAGTATCGAGGGATGCACGGCGATGATCCGCGGCGGCGATATTACGTGCGCGATGACTCGGACGGTCGGCGGCTGGTGCAGGTGCATTTGTATGTGCTGCCGGCGCAGGGGTATGTCGAGCAGCTCGCGTTTCGCGATGCGTTGCGTGCGGATCCGGCGCTGGTGGCGGCGTATGCGGAGGAAAAGCAGCGCGTCGCGGAGGCGGTCGGTTGGGACAAGGCGGCGTATGCGCTGGAGAAGGGGGCGTTCGTGGAGCGGGTGCTCGAGCGTCTGCGCGCGCGGCATCCCCACTAAGATGCGGCGATGCAGTTGCTGAGCGGTTCTCCTGCAGCGCGGCATTCGACTTCGCGCGCGGCGGCATTCATCGTCGCGATGCTCTGCACGATTCAGTTCTCGTGCGCGAGCGCGGGAAGTGCGGAACGGTGGAGCGACACCTATCAGTCGCGTCTGGAAGTGCTGGCGTTGTTGCAGACGCTCAATGCCGACATCCTGGCCGCTTCGAGTGCGACGGCGACGCTGGAGCGGTGGTGCCGCGAGCACGCCATGGCCGCGAATCCGACGGTGATCGTCCAGCGGGTCGACTCGATCGCGAAAGCGCCGTCTCCCGAACAACTCGAGCGGCTGCGGGTGAGCGATGCGAGCGCGGTGAAGTATCGGCGCGTGCGGCTGCAGTGCGGCACGCATGTGCTCTCCGAGGCGGATAACTGGTATGTGCCGGCGCGGCTGACGGCGCAAATGAATGCGTTGCTCGACACGAGCGACATTCCGTTCGGCAAAGTGGTGCGCGAGCTCTCGCCGTATCGGCGCACGTTCGAGGCGCGACTGCTCTGGTCACCGCTGCCGGCGGGATGGGAGATGCGCCGGCGACTTCACTCCCGCTTCGCGCGCCAATCGCTCGCCATTCCGAAAGAGGTGATGGTCCATCGGGCGGTCCTCTATACGTCGGACCACCAGCCGTTCTCGGAGGTGGTGGAGACGTATCAGGGGAATCTGTTTGCGTTTCGAAGGTGGTGAGGAGGAGAGATGAATCGACTCGAGCTCGGACTGGACACATTCGGCGACGTGACGGCCGGCGCTGACGGCAAGCTGGTGAGCCAGGCGCAGGTGATTCGCAACGTGGTGGCGGAGGGGATCCTTGCGGATCAGGTGGGGCTCGACATGTTCGGTGTCGGCGAGCATCACCGTCCTGATTACGCGGTGTCGGCGCCGGAGATGGTGCTCGCCGCGATCGCCACGCGCACGGAACGGATCAAGCTCACCTCAGCCGTCACGGTGTTGAGCTCGGACGACCCGGTGCGTGTCTATCAGCGCTTCGCCACACTCGATGCGGTTTCGAACGGACGGGCCGAGGTCAGTCTCGGGCGCGGCTCGTTCACGGAATCGTTTCCGCTGTTCGGCTTCGATCTCGCCGATTACGAGCGGCTGTTCGAAGAGAAGCTGGAGTTATTCGCGGCGGTGCGCGCGGAGCAGGCGGTGAACTGGCGCGGCACGACGCGTTTACCGCTCT
>DASVRB010000423.1:0-4931 GCA_036388835.1 Thermoanaerobaculia bacterium
CCACCACCTCCACCACCACCTCCTCCACCACCACCTCCGCCTCCGCCACCTTCGGGAGGCTTGCTCTGCTGTGACGGCACGCGGTCGAAGACATGCTTCAGTTGCTCGAGCAAGCGAGGGTGTTGTTCGAGCCACGGCGGCGTCTGCGGGTGTGGGTGAGACTTCGGCGAGGAATCGCCAAACGTTCGCGAGGATACCGACGCGGCGCGCGGGGACGCGTAAGTTATTCAGTCTGGTGACCACTCGTTTCGCCGTAGCTTCCAAGGCCTCCCGATGAGCAGGAGAGTGATGACGGAAAAGCTGTACCGCGCACTCTTCCAGATCTCCACGTTGCGCGACGAGGTTCGCGCGCTCCGATGCGAAAGCGGCAGCGTCGACGACTCCCGTTTTCTGATGCATCTCGACGTGCTCGAGGCCGCGGCGGTGAGCCTGATCGACTGCTGCGGCGAGCCGGCCCGAAAGTGCCATTGAGCGTTTAGCGCCTTCTGGCGCGCACGTGGTGGCCACCCTTTTTTCTTGATGCGCGTCAGCGGGCTGAAGCCTGCCGCTCCACCGGAACGACGGTTCGCTACGATTGGGGCGTGAACGAGCATCGTCCCGAGTTTCGCTTCTACTACTTCACTTCCGCGTACGACGAGACCGTCGCCTTCTACCGCGACGTGCTGCGCTTCCCCGTCTACCGCTCGTGGGATCGCGACGGCGGCGATCGCGGCACCATCTTCTCCGTGCCCGGCGCATCCGGCCTCATCGAGATCGAGGCGGGCGAGGAGCGTCCTTCCATCCACGGCGGCTTCTACATCGAGACCGCGGACGTCGACGCGCGCTTCGACGAGCTTCGCCGCGCCGGCGCCCCGATCGTGAAGGAGCTCGGCGACACCAGTTACCGCCACCGCAACTTCAGAACGGTCGATCCGAGCGGCATCGAGTTGACGTTCTTTCGCTATCTCAACGAGTAGGTGAGGCGCGTTCGTCTCCGTGGAGCGGCGGGCTGTTAGCCCGCCGACTGATTCGCGAGTACTCGGCGGGCTAAGAGCCCGCCGCTCCACTTCTATGGCGCGATGTAGTCGTCGAGCGAAATCTCTTCGAGCAATTTCCTGCAGACCTCGCGGCGTGCCTCGCGGCGCGCATGCAGCCACTCGGCCGCGCCGCACGGAAGCCACTCCGGCACCTCGGCGTCGGCGAGCGCGGCGCGCAGCACGTCCATCAATGAATTGCCTTCGCGCCGCGCACGTCCGAACTGCTCGGTGAGACCGCGCACTCCGGCGCTGTCGATCAACACCGCCGCCGCGACCGCGCGCTCGGCCTCGGTGGTCGGCGCGTCGAGCCGCCGGATCGCCGCCGCGGTCTGACGCAATTCGATCTCCGTCAGCCCGCTCACGCCGAGGAGCGTGCGCGAGAGATTGCCGACCTTCTCGAGCCACGCGTTCAACCGATGAAAAAGCAACAGCAACTCGAACGCGCGCTCGTCCTCCGCCGCCGGCACGTACAGCCGCCGCGCCGTCTTCGCAATCCGCTCCACATCGTCGAACCGCGACGCCCCATCGAGGTCCTGGTAGTACGGCTTGAGAAACGTCTCGAGGCGGTGACGAAGGTCGTGGTCCATGCGTGCGGGGAGTGTATTCGGGGGATGTTGTTAGTTGTCAGTTGTCGGTTGTCTGTGACTCATCGCGAAAAGGCGCAGACAACCGACAACCGACAACAGTTCAAATATGCCTTGACAAATATGACTCGCAAACATATTGCGCTTCGCAAATATGAAACGGAGGAACGAAATGAACGAGATCACCGCACTCAAGGCACACATCGGCATCAACGTTCGGAACGTGGAGACGAGCATCGCGTTTTACGAAAAGATGCTCGGGATCGGGCCGGCGAAGGTGCGCACGGGATATGCGAAATTCGATGTGCAGAACCCGCCGCTGAATCTGACGTTGAACGAGCACGCCGGCCTCACGTCCGCGGGCGCGCTCTCGCACCTCGGCATTCAGTTGTCGTCGACCGAAGACGTGCTCGCGTATCGCGATCGCTGGGCCGCGGCGGGGTTGGAGACGCGCGAGGAGATCGGCACCGACTGCTGCTATGCCGTGCAGAACAAGAGCTGGGTCGTCGATCCGGACGGCAATGAGTGGGAGGCGTTCGTCGTCCTGCAGGACAACCTCGCCGAGGTGAAGCAGGCGAGCTCGTCGTGCTGCACGAGTGATGGGGCGTGCGCGACAGCGTGACGGTCGGCGCGACTCTCCCGTCATCCTGAGCGCAGCGAAGGATCTCGAAATGCGACGGCCGTCGCGGCTGAGATCCTTCGCTAACGCTCAAGATGACGGGAGGAGAGCGTTACAAGACACGCGTATTTCACCGCGGGCAACACCGTTCCGTCGTACTCTCTCCCTCGTGCGGCACTTTCTCGCCATCCTGCTGCTCCTTGCGGCGGCAGTTCATCCGCTCGCGCACTTTGGGGACGTTCTCGTCACCTGTCCGTGCGTGCATGGAGCGGTTGTCGACGTGGCGCCCCCGATCGTTGCGCGCAATGCTGCGACGCTGCAGGCGTACGCCGGCAGGCTGCCGTCGTTTCTCGCCGTTGCCCGCGCCTCTGAGGTTCCGGCGCGCGCGCCGCCCGCGGCCTGATCGGCCGCGCCCATCCACGGTTCCGAATTCCTGAGGAGTTTCCATGCGTACTTTGTTTGCGCGGCTCAGCCGCGCTGCAGTGATTTTTGTATTTGCTACCGCCGCGTTCGCGCAGAACGCCACCATCGTCGGCCGCGTGTTCGACCCGCAGGCGCAGCCGGTCACCGACGCCACCGTGACACTCGTCGAGCTGCGCCGCAGCGTGCAGAGCGGGCCCGACGGCGCGTTCCGTTTCGACAACGTCCCGCCGCGCCACTATCACATCCGCGCGGAGAGCCCGCGCCTCCGCGCAACGGTCGGTGAAGCGGACGTGCGCGCCGGTGAGACGCGCACGGTCGAAGTTGTCATCGATTCGCTCGTGCACACCGAAGAGATCGTCGTCACCGCCAGCGCCGACTCGCGACGCGAATCGGAGGTTTATCAGCCGGTGAATGTGATGAGCGAAGAAGACGTGCAGGCGCGCCTGCGCCCGACGCTCGGAGAAACACTCGCGCAGGAGCCGGGTGTCTCCTCGACCTCATTTGGCGCCGGAGCCAGTCGGCCCGTCATTCGCGGCCTCGGCGCCGATCGCATTCGCGTCCTCGAAGAAGGCGTCGGCACCGGCGACGTCTCGAACATCAGTCCCGATCACGCCGTGAGCGTCGATCCCGCCGGCGCGGAACAGATCGAGATCGTCCGCGGACCGGCCACGCTGCTGTACGGCAGCAACGCCGTCGGCGGTGTGGTCAACGTCATCAGCGCGCGCGTCCCGTCGCGCGCAACCACCGACGCGCTCACCGGCACGATCGACAGCCGCTACGCCAGCGCGAGTGAAGAGAAGACCAACGCGCTCGTGCTCAACGGCGGACGCGGACAGTTCGCGTGGCATGCTGATTTTTCGCTGCGCGACACCAACGATTACGCCATCCCGGAGCCGGCGGATGCCGACGACGATCCAGACCATTTCAACGGCACGCTCGAGAACAGCTCGATGCAGTCGCGCACCGGCACGCTCGGCGGCTCGTGGGTCACCGACCGCGGCTTCTTCGGAATCGCCTTCACGAACTTCGCGACGAACTACGGCGTGCCGGGCCACGCGCATCACGAAGGTGAAGAGGAAGGGGAGGAGGAAGAGGAGCACGGCGGCGTGCGCATCGACCTCGACCAACGGCGCTTCGACATTCGCGGCGAGCTCGCGCAGCTCGGTTTCTTCAGCAACGTGCGGCTGCGCATCGGCATCACCGATTACGAACATCTCGAGCTCGAGGGCGACGAGATCGGCACGCGCTTCACGAACGACGGCCTCGAAGGTCGGCTCGAAGGGCGGCATCGTCCGTTCGGCCGCGTCAGCGGCACATGGGGCGTGCAGGTGACGTCGACCGATTTCGTGGCGGCCGGTGCCGAGGCGTACATCCCGCCGAATCAGTCGATCGCGAACGCAATCTTCGCGTTCGAAGAAATGCCCGGTGAAAAGTTCGACCTGCAATTCGGTGCGCGCTACGAACATCAGGAAGTGAATGTCGAGGCGGCCGGTCTGCCGGACCGTCATTTCGAAGGAGTCTCGGGCTCGGTCGGCGGCATCTGGAAACCGCGCGACGGCTACGTGCTCGCGCTGTCGCTCGCGCGCGCGGTCCGTCTGCCGACGGCGACGGAGTTGTACGCCAACGGGCCGCATGCCGCGACCTCGCAGTTCGAAATCGGCAATCCGAATCTCGATGAAGAGGCGAGCACCGGAATCGACCTCTCTTTCCGCCGCACCGCCGGCCGTTTCCGCGGCGAGCTGAATCTCTTCAACAATTCGTTCGAGGGTTACATCTACGAATCGCCGCGGAACGTCGAGGAAGACGGCTTCCCGGTGTTCGAGTTCGTGCAGCGCGACGCGCGCTTCCGCGGACTCGAAGTGGCGACGCACACGCATCTGCTCAGCCGCGGCGAATCACATCTCGAGCTCGACCTCGGCGCCGATTACGTGCGCGCCACGCTCGCCGAGGCCGGCGGCAATCTGCCGCGCATCCCGCCGATGCGATTCGGCGCCGGACTGCAGTTGCACGGCGGACCGCTCTCCGCGCTGCTTGAAGTGCGTCACACGTTCGAGCAGGACGACGTGGCCAGTTACGAATCGCGCACCGATGGCTACACCTTCGTCAACGCGCACATCGGCTACCGCTTCTTCGTCCGCAACACCATCCACGACGTGATGCTGCGCGGCACGAACCTGACCGACCAGCTCGCCCGCCCGCACACCTCGCCGCTGAAGGCGCAGGCGCCGTTGCCGGGGAGGGATGTGACGTTGTCGTACAGACTGGTGTTTTAGGAAGAGTCCAGTGGAG
>DASVRB010000424.1:0-15219 GCA_036388835.1 Thermoanaerobaculia bacterium
CCACTGTTCCGTCATTCGCGACGGACACCCAGCACGATTTGCCGACGACTTCGACCGGCAGTTTCGAATAGCGGCTGACGATCGCGACGTTGCGCTCGCTCTTCCCCTCGTTGTAACGCCGCACGCCGCGCAGGTACGCGCGCATGACGCGCCGCCCGAGCTCGACGTCATCGCGCAACAGGCGCTTGCCGTAGACGATGACGGTGCTCTGATGACCCGGCGCAACTTCTTCCGTGGTGTTGATGACGCGCGCCGCTTTGTCGTGCAACAAACTGCTGAGATGCGGCTCGCCGACGTAACGAATCGCATCGAGTTTGCTGCGCGATGTGACCGGTGTGCCTTGCGGCAGATTCACCATCACGACGTCTTTCGCGCTGACTTTGTGATGTGCGAGCAGGCGCGCGACGAGGTACTCCGCGACGCCACCGCGCACGACGGCCACACGCTCGCCACGCAGCGTGCCGCGCTCGGCGATGCGCGCTGCCATCTCGGGCGGCGCGACGAATGCCTCGGAGGTGCAATCGCCGCCGACAGAGTGGCCTTTGTCCGCAACGATCTGCAGCGGCTGCCCGCGCAAAATCATGTTGAAGACGCCCGAGCGAACGCCGGTCGAGAGGACGTCGAGCTTCCCGCTGAGCAGCGCCGCGAGCGCGGAGTTGGAGTCGAGCGACACGAGCTCGGCGTCGATGCCTTCATCCGCGAAGAAGCCTTCATCCTTCGCAATCATCAACGGTCCGTACGTCAGGCTCGGATTGAGATTGAGCGTGACGCGGGTGAGGCTTTTCGGCTTCGGCGGGGCCTGCGGCTCCGGCGCGCAACCCACAAGCGCGCACGCGAGTGCGAGCAGCGCCGCGAGTCTCAACGCGTCCCCCAGACGGAGCTCAGACGCACGCCGATCGTGACGGTGCGCGGCAGTCCGCGGCGGAAGGAGTTCACCGCCAGCGCGGCGTAGTAGTTCTCATCGAACACGTTCTCGACGAGCGCGTACATGTCGATCGACGAGCGCAAGGGATGCGAGACCGAAACGTCGACGATGCGATGCGCGGGGACGACGGCGAGGTTCGCGACTTCGCCGTATGCGCGACTGACCACGCGTGCGCGCACTTCGCCGTTCGTGCCGCGATCGCCGCGATACCGCAGCGCGAGCGATCCTGAATGCCGCGGCACCTCGGCGATCTGGTTCCCGATCAACGCGGGGCTCGGATCGCTCGTGATGACGGAGTCGGCGAACGTGTAGCCGGCGTTGACGAGCCACTGCCGGGTGATGCGGACGTCGCCGACCGCCTCGATCCCCTGGCTGCGGCTCGTGCCGAGGTTCATGTTGCGAAAGAGGTTCGGATTGCCGTCGACGTTCACGCGCGAATGCAACCCGTCGATCGTGCTGCGATAGAGATTGAGCTCGACGCGCGCGTTGCTGCCGGCCCACTCCCAACCGATCTCGCCGCCGACGAGCGTCTCCGGCTCGAGGTACGGGTTGCCGAGGATGACGCTGTTGCCGCTCTGATTGTTGCGGTAGAGATCGCGCAGCGTCGGCGCGTTGAACGCGCGATACACCGATGCGCGCAACGCCGAGCGCTCGCGTAGCGCGTAACGGACGGAGATGCGCGGATCGAGCTGCGTGGAGGAGGTCTCGGGATAGATCGTCGTCGCGCCGCCTGCGATCACGTTCGACGCGTTGTCGCTGCGGAACATGTCGACGCGTGCGCTGCCGAGGACTTCGACGCGCTCGGTTGGACGCCAGCTCGCCTGCGCGAAAAGGCCGGCGAAACGCTGACGTCCGCCGACGCGCTCGCGCACCGTGACGGCGCCAGAGCGATTGAACGCGATGCGATCTTCCGATGCTTCGGATTGCTGCAGATCGACGCCGACGGAGATGAAGGAGATCGCGCCGTTGCGCTGCAGCGACCATTCGGCCGACGCGCCGGAACCGGTCGATGGGATCGAGGCGTCCTGCGACACGTACTCCGATTCGCGCCGGCCGACGATGCTCGAGTTGACGAGATGCTCGCGCTGCCGCTGCGTGTAGGCGTTGATCGAGAAGAGAGCGTGCGCGCCGATGACGTGATTGAGGCCGCCGGAGAACATGGTGATGTCGCGGCGCGAGAAGGTGGAGCGTGTGCCTTGCGAGATATCGATCTCGGAGGTGCTGGCGTTGAGGAACGCGTTCGTGGAGTCGGTCAGGCGGAGATCGCCGCGCGCGTTGGTGATCGAGTTGTCGACCCACGCATCGACGTCGACAGGACCGGGATCGGGGACGCGGATGAAGCCGTCTGCGTTGCTCTGATGATGCCGCAGCCGCAACGCGAGCTTCGGGCTGACGACGTAATCAATGGTGGCGGCGGCGCGCGCGTTTGCTTTCGAGCCGTACGAGGTGTCGAGCGAGACGTTGCTCTGCTCGATCGGCCGCGTGATCAGGTTGACGGTGCCGCCGAGCGCGTAATTGCCGAAGAGGCTCGCGTTGCCGCCGCGCACGACTTCGATCTGACTGAGGCTCTGCAGCGGCACGTTCTGCCACTGCACGATGCCGCTGTACGGGTCGTGCAGCGGAATGCCGTCGAGCAGCACGAGAGCGCGCGTGCCGCCGAGGCCGTGCATCGAGAAGCGCTGGTTGTTCGGAGTCGAGCCGCTCGAACTGATGACGGAAGGGGTCACGCCCGGAATGGCGCGTACGAGATCGTCGACGCTGCGCACCGGCGCCGCCCGGATCTCTTCCTCGCGAATGACGGTCGCGCTGACCGGCAGCTCGCTGAGCGAGCGCTCGCTGCGCGTCGCGGTGACGAGGATGGTCTCGGACGCGGTCGGCCTTTTTTCCTCCCCCTCCGCGGAACCGGCAGGCGGCACCGCGGCCGCGGCAGGCGCTGATGGAGCGTCGGAGATGCAGACAGCGAACAACAGCGCGGCAACGCTGAACATGAAGAATCAGACCTTTTCGGACGGCGGTTTCGGGGAGGCCGGTATGGACGACCGGCGCGGCAGTATAGCGAAGCATTTGGAGTGCGGCGACGCCAGTCGCCGCTTTCCCTCGCTTCGGCAGAAAAAGCGGCGACTCGCGTCGCCGCACTCGGGACGGCGCCGCTCGACAACAAGTGATGGGAGAGAACGATCCCGCCGCTATCTGGCGAGCTGAGTCGGCCGTGGCGAAAGTCCCGCCGCCGGCCTGCGCCTTCTTGCTCATGCAAGGCGAGCCCGCACCGACCCGCCATTTTCGTGTGGAGTTTCGATTCCGTGTCCGTCTCATTGGACGGCGGCGCGCGCAGTCGGAAAAGAGGGATAAATGGATAAAGCACTGGTAATCGGCGTCGCCGATTACAACGGACTGTACCCCGTACCGCTCCAGGGAGCTACCGCTGCGTCCGCATCATGGCGAGACCTGCTGACGGACCAACACTATCAATTTCGATATTCGGCCGGCGATCCGAACTCGAATCTTCGTGTGCTCGAGAGCCGTGACGCCACCAAGGCCGCGATATTGGACGACTTGGCATGGTTGGTCAGAGACGCGGGTCCGAACGACCGCGCCATTCTGATCTTCTGCGGCCACGGTGCGCAATTGGATCGCAGAGATCCGCGTACCGGTGTTATGTACAAGGAACAGGGGCTGGTGACGCATCCGGCCAACGGGGAGTCGCTCCCGAACGCAACGCTCTTCGGGGATGAGATTTCGGTCATCCTGCGCAGCGCGCCCGTGAGGATCACAGTGGTCATCGATGCCTGTCATTCCGGAGGCGTCTTCGACGGCTCCGACGCTCTGAAGCTGCGGCCGCTCTTCATCGCTCTGGATTCGGTCGAAGGGGAGCCTCAGTCGGACGTGCCGGTGCTGTCACTCACGGCTCGGCTCGTGGAGCCGCTCTTTCAGCCTTTCGACGACGGCTCTGCGGTCAAATCGTCGCTGGTAGTACTTGCCGCGTCTGCCGAACTGCTCGCAGCGTATGAAGCAGAGATCAGCGGCGCGCGCCAGATGCTGTTCACGCACGCGGCGACTGGTCTTCTCGCCGCGGACCGTAATCTGACGTTCGATCTTCTGTGGCGGCAGGTTACGCATTCCGTCGGCGCGCATCAGACGCCGCAGCTCACGGGCGATCGCACCCGTTTTACGAACCTTTTCACTTTTTGAATGGAGCATCGAATGAACCCATTGCGAATTTCGATCTACGGCATCTCGTGTCTTGCCGATCCGAGAAAGGACGCGCAAGGCCAACCCATCGATGGTTTTCGAAAGCGTGTCCTCTTGCCGACCGACACGATTTCCGACGTCCATCATCCACCACACATCCCCTATGTCGAGATTGCGGAAGTGGACCTCGACGACGATCCATCCACAGTACGGGGACTGTCGCCACGCTATTCGCGCGAAGGCGTCGTATACCGCCGGTTCGAGCTCTCCGGACACCGGGTGTCGATCGAGACGCTCGATGTCAACCAAGACTGGAGCGTGTCACCGCTGTACGACTTTCGCGTTCCAAAAATGAAGCACGTCCTGCCGACGCTCGCCGACAGCCCGAAAGCCGATTGTTTCCTCGCCAATCCACCCGCTTCACTGATTGCCGGCTATTTCGACATCACCGTCGGCCGCCTGACCACCAGTGACGTCGATGGCGAGTACACATCGTTTTTTCCGCAACATTCGTGGCCACATCGTCGGCTGGCGAGGGCGGCAGTTCTCGAGGTGAACGTCACGTCGCCCACGGTGCGGATCGAGGACGCCAGCGTTCCTCCCGTAGTGACGCTCATTCGCCTCAAAGCGGATGCAGCTGGTATCTCCGTCGGCAACCTGCCGGTGAGCGACCTGTCGGGATGTCAGACGACCGACGACCCCTCGCACGACTTCAAGATGTTCTACAAGCTCGCGAATCCCGAACCTGTCAACCCTCCGCTGCCGGCACGGCCGGGCGGCGTCAATATCTCGTGCTCGAACACGAACTGGCCGTGATGATCGTGTGATCGCCTGAAACACGGCCGCCGAGTTGCGGCGGCCGTGTCTCGGTTACCCGTCTCTCTCCTGCAGCTCGTTCTCATTCCCCGCTGACAACGCGTTCGGCGCGTTTCGGCTGCTCACGCGTGTCCCTAGCGCGGTGAGCGCGCCCGTGGCGATGAAGTAACGTATAAGTGTCTAATCGCGTCCGCCTACCTCGGCAGCCGCCTTTCCGCCGAGGGATTCTTCCGGGCCGAGAACGAAGCTCCTCGGAATGGAAGATCGCGGCGGCGATCTCCACGCAACGTAGGGGCGGTGCGCGGCGGAAATCGGGCCGCCGAGGGATGGGGGAGTTGGTGGTGCGACACGCGGTAGAAATCGGGAAGGGCGGCAGGAATGGGGGAGATGCTGATTGCGGAGATCACGACCATGAAGCACGTCACCTTCACCGCTGAAATCGCGCGCGCCGCGCGCGTCACCACCGACCTCGAGACCACGCACGACCGCGCTCTCTGGCGCGATGCGGCGACCGTTCTGCGCGAGCGGGTCTACACGACCGGCACCGGCAACGTCACGGTGCGCGCCGACTGGACGGTCATGCAGCCTGACGCGACGATCGTGCAGCTCGAAATCGACGTCGAGGATCGCCGCGCACAGATCGGCGCGCGCGATTTTCCCGGCTTCGTCGAGCGCTATCTGCACGACGTCTTTCTGCTGCTCAACGTGGCGGTGCCGGGCGCGTTCGGCGGCATCATCACCACGACCGGCGGCGAGCTGCGCGTCGAGGAGCTGACATTCGACGCCTCGCTGTTCGAGTACGGGTGGGTGCACGCACTGCGCAGTCGTCGCCTCGATGTCACCGCGCTCCCGCTGAGCGATGTTGCCCGCTGGTACGACACCCTCGCCCTCGGCATGCGCGACGCGGCCGAGAACGCAACGGAGACCGTGCTCTTTCATCTGCTGCACATCGTCCGCTCCAGCGACGAATGCGCGACACGCGTTCGCCTCGCACAATGCCTCGACGCGCTGCAGATCGAGGACGAGCGCGTGCGCACCGCACTCGACGTTCACACGGCGCCGGTCCTGCACCCATTGCACGACGTCGATGAGATCGACGCCGCCGATGCAGTCGACCGCGCGGCCGCACTGGTGCTCGCCGCGCTGCAGGAGCGGGTGCGGGCGGAGGCGATCGGGCGCGCGACGGCTGAGGGTGCTTAGATGTTTGAAGGCGAGGCGAGGGCGCTTAGGCGCTTAGGCGCGAAGGCGCTTGGGTGAGTCCTCGCGCAGAACACGCTCAGGCGAGACCGCACCGAGGCGCCTAAGCGCGAGGTAAGTCATCGCGCAAAAAACAGCTTCAGGCGACGCGGCACCCAAGCGCCTAAGCGCCTCCGCGCCTAAGCGCCTAAGCGCTTACCGCCTAAGCGCCTAAGCGCGCAGACGCGGCATGCGCCATACTCGCCAACGAAATGCCCGGCCGCGCCGTATTTTCGATTGGGACAATGCAACGAGCCGCGACTCTCTTGTGGATTGTTGGTGCGCTCGTAATGCTCGGGCTCGCTGGGGCGTCGTGGCTGCGGCCGGAATTCCGCGATCCGTTTCGTCCGGCGACTCCTTTTGATCGGACGCCGATTTCAGACTCGTCCGGCTGGTATGCACTGTCGGTTGCAAACACCTGTCTGTGGCCCGGCAAGAGCGTGACGGTGATCGCGCCGACGGCGGCGCAATCGCACGAGATGTATTTTCTCGCGGTCGCGCAATTGACGCGGAATGTGGTGCTGCCGGCCGCCTATTTCGGCCATGCGCATCCCGATCAGGTCCGGACCGCGCAGTACGTCATTCATTACAGGACCACGCCGGACGACACGTCGCGTCTGCGCGCGGTGTGTACTGTGCCCGATCTTGCCGTCGTGTACGAGAGAACGGCGCAATGAGCGATTTCCTGCTGTTCGTGGCGGCGAAACTGGCGGTGTTCTCGTTCGGCGCTCCCGCCGCGTTCCTCCCGCAATCGCGGTCTTTCGGCCGCGCCGCGCGATTGGGCATGGCGTATGTGACCGGCTGCGTCGTCTTGACGGCATGGGCGCTGGCGCTCTCGTATGTGCGCGTGCGGTGGACGCTCCTGACGATCGGGGCGCCAATGCTCGCGGCCTCCATCGCAGCGCTGTGGCTGGGGCGCCGCTATTCGCGCGGACGCGACGCTACGGACCGCGAGCCACTCGACCTGCAAATCATCATGAGCGGCGTCATCACGACGCTCGCCTCCGCGCACGTGCTGTTTTCGCTTCTGGCCACACGGATGACCTCGGCCGATTACCTCTATTTCTGGGGCGCAAAGGCGGCAAAGTTCGCGGCAGCCGGCGGAATCGACCTCGATTCACTGCGCAATTCGCTGCTGATTCATCTGCATCCGACCTATCCGCCGCTCGTGACCGTCAATTACACGTGGGACATCCTGCTCATCGGCCGAATGGCGTGGCGCCTGGAGATGCTGAACACGTGGCTCTGGTTCGTTGCGGCGGTCGCTGTTCTACAAGGGCTGCTCAGCCAGCGCATCGGCCGGCGTAATGCGGCTCCGGTCGTTGCGTTCTGGAGCGCGGCACTGGCAATCGGACTCGAATCGTCGTTCACCGGCGGGAACGCCGAAAGCCCGCTGATCCTGTTTACCGTCATTGCGGCAATGGCGCTCTTACCGGGCGAGCCACGACACTCGGTACTGGCCGTTGTGGCGCTCGTCGGCTGCGTCTGGACGAAGACCGAAGGGACGGTGATCTGGCTGATCCTGGTGGGCTGCGCCGCGATTGTGCGATTCGCCGCGCCGCTCCGCTCATGGTTGCGCGAGCTCGCGGCGCCATTCCTTGTACCGGCGGCGGCCTTGGGAGCGTGGATGCTCTTCGAGTGGCTGAACGGCCTGCCGACGTCCGACCCGACCCGCGAACAGGCGTTCGCCGCCTCCTTCAGCGCGGCGCAACAGGTCATCGGCGCGATGTTCTCGCATCTCCACAGCGGCACGTACTGGCTGTCGTGGCTCGTGCCCGCCGCGGTGTTGCTCGTGTCCTGGAAATCATGGCGTCAAGCGGCGCTGCCCGCGATTTCCGCATTGCTGCTGCTCGCCTTCTACTTTGGCTACTACCTGCACGTCGAGGCGGCCATGGTGCAGGACATGGTCAAGTGGACGTTGCCGCGCGTTTCATTGCCGTCGCTTGCGCTTTTCATTATTGCGGCGGGTATGAGCTGGGCAACTCGTCATCCTGAGCGTTAGCGAACGATCTCAAAATGCGACGGCCGTCGCCGCTGAGATCCTTCGCTAACGCTCAGGATGACGAGAGGGGGGCGGCCGTCGCGTGTGCGTTGGCGCGGAACACAGGTGCGTCGCGCCCCACCCGCCGAGGCCCTCGCTACGCTCGGGATGACAGCAGGGGCTCAGTGCGCGTTCTGCGCCCGCTTCGCCATTTCTTCTTCGCTGATGATTTCCTTCTGCGTGGCGAAGTGCCACTGATGGCCGAACGGGTCTTCGATGCCGCCGGCGCGGTCGCCATAGAACTGGTCGGCGACGGGGCGGACGAGTTTCGCGCCGGCGGCGACGGCTTTCTCTACCACGGCATCGACGTCCTCGACATAAACGTGCAGCAGGACCGGCGAGCCGCCGAGCGTGCGCGGGCCGCGGAAGCCGATCTTCGGATGCTCGTCAGCGAGCATGAGGTGCATGCGGCCGAACAGCAGCAGGTCGGCGTGACCGACGCCGACGCCATCCTCGCCGGGCATGCGCATCACTTCCGTCGCGTCGAATGCATTCTTGTAGAACTCGATTGCAGCGTTTCCGTCGTGCACGCTGATGTACGGCGTGATCATCTCGTAACCGTCCGGGATCGGTTTGACAGTGGCCATTTGTAGTTGCCTCCTCGTTTCGAGCGGCAATCCTGACACAGGACCGCCGTTTGACGCGACGCGATTACGCCAGGAGCAGTTCCAGATCTTCGAGCTCGAGTTTTCTCAGCACGCTGTTGTCTTCAGAGATGATCGAGTCGGCGAGCTCGCGTTTGCGGGCCTGCAATTCGAGGATTTTCTCCTCGACCGTGTCGCGCGCGATGAGGCGATAGGCCACGACGGGATTCTGGCGGCCGATGCGATGGGCGCGGTCGATCGCTTGTGCTTCGACGGCCGGGTTCCACCACGGATCGAGGAGGAAGATGTAATCGGCGTTCGTCAGATTGAGCCCGAGGCCGCCGGCTTTGAGGCTGATCAGGAAGAGCGGCGGGCCTCCCGGATTCTGGAAACGCTCCACGAGATCCTGCCGGTTTTCGGTTTTGCCGTCGAGATAGAGGTAGTCGGCCTTTTCTTTGTCCAATACGCGCCGGACGATGCCGAGCAATGCGGTGAATTGTGAAAAGACGAGCGCGCGGTGCCCGGACGCGAGAACGTCGCGCAGTTCGTCCAGCAGCAGTTCCATTTTCGCGCTCGGCGCGTCGCTGGCCGGATGAATGAGCCTCGGGTCGCACGCCGCCTGCCGCAGGCGCAGCAGCGCCTCGAGGATCTGCATGCGCGATTTCTCGACCCCGCCTTTACGTACGCTGCTGAGCAGTGCGGCGCGATAGTGGTCGCGCAGCTCCTCGTACTGTTCTTTCTGTTTGCCTTCCAGCTCACAGTAGAGCGTCTGTTCGGTTCGCTCCGGCAGTTCCGGTGCGACCTGCGATTTGGTGCGGCGCAGGATGAGTGGCCGTAATGCGCGAGCGAGCGCCTCGCGACGCTCAGGCGGGGTGGTTTTCGATGCGAACGTGCGGCTGAAGGAGCGCGCCGAGCCGAGGAGGCCGGGATTGAGGAATTCGAACATGCTCCACAGTTCGCCGAGGTGATTCTCGATCGGCGTGCCGCTCAATGCGAGACGGTGCCGCGACTTCAATTGCCGTGTCGCCTTTGCGGCCTGACTGGAAGCGTTCTTGATCGCCTGCGCTTCGTCGAGAATGACTGTCTCGAACTCTGTATCGGCGAGTTTTTCGATGTCGAGCCGCATTGTGGCGTACGTGGTCAGGACGACGTCGCAATCGGTGAAGACGTTTTTGGCGCGATCCGTTCCGTGATGTTCCAGCACGCGTAATTGCGGCGCGAATCTCTTCGCCTCGGCGGCCCAATTGAACAGCAGCGACCGCGGCGCCACGACCAGCGACGGCCGGGTATTGCCGCCGGCGCGCAATTCTTCGAGTAATGCCAGCGTCTGGACCGTTTTGCCGAGGCCCATGTCGTCCGCAAGACAGCCGCCGATGCCGGCGTTGCGCAGAAAGTGCAGCCAACCGAGGCCGGCGCGCTGGTATGGACGCAGTTCGGCGGTGAGCGTCGGCGGCTCCTGCCGCGGTTCCGGTCTCGCGGCCACAATGCGCTCGCGCAATTCTGCGAACGACTTGTCTGCTTTGACGGTTCTCGATTGCAGCAGGGCGTCGATGAGCGGCGCCTGCGCGGGTCGGAAACGCACCGCCTCGCCCTCTCGTTTTCCGAGCTCGACGACCGGCGCGAGTGCCTCCGCCCACGATCCAGGCACAATGCCGTACGAGCCATCAGAGAGTCGCAACAACGAGCGTTTGGCCTCGGCGGCGGCGAGCAGTTCCGGCAATCCGAGTCGCACGTTTCCGAAGCTCGCGTGCACATTGAGATCGAACCAGTCGATGCCGCTCGAAAGCTCGAGCTCCAGGTCGTCGGCAACGCGCACCGGCGTCGAGTCGATCTCCAGCATCCAGCCGTCGCCGCTCAATTTGCGCGCGAGCTCTACCAATTGACCAACACGAATGCGGAAACCGTCCGATGTTGCAATGGCGCCGAGCTCGCCGAGGCGCTTGCGGAATCCTTCTTCGAGCTCGGGATCGCGGCGGATCAGTTTTCGGCCGATGGTGGACTGCATTTCGCGCGACCGGCTGGAGGCGCGCCATTCGTCGTAAAGAAAAAACAGCTCGCCGTGCAGCTCCGCGCTCCAGGCGTCGTGCTGCAGTGCAAGCAGCGGCCGCGGTTTTTCATCGACGACCGTCCACCCGAGCTCCTCGGGGAGGGCGATGTTTGCGATCGGCGCGCGCACGAGCGCCTGACGAAAGCGATCGGTGTCCGCATGCGGCACTTCGATCGAGCCGCGGGCGCGCAGTGCATTGAGCCATTGTGCGTGACCGCCGTCGTCGAAACGGCTTGCGCGGCCATTGGTGAACAGCGTGTCGGCGATGAACGCCTCGACCCGTTCGAGCGGCAGCACTTCGCCGGCGCGCTCGATCGAGCCGGCGATTCGATACGAGGCGGTGGCGGGCTCGTTCACCACGGCGACGCGGAACGTCCACGGCGGGCCGTCGTCCCATGAGACCGGCTGCGGCTCGCCCCCGTCGTCGACGACGCAGAGCTTCCCGGCACGTGCGAGCCGCTCAATCCACCAGGCGGTGATTGCAGGCGGGATACTGGTCATTGACTCGACCGTCGAGCCCCAGTAGCGCTGGTTGAGGAGCGCGATCGTTTCGCGGTCGAAGGCCGTCAATTCTTCCAACTGCTCCGTGCGCAACGAGAACTGTTTCCAGCGGCCCCATTCGCCATTCTTGCGGCGCGTGCGGCCGAGGAGCTGGAGCATCAGCGTCTGCGCTCGAGGGAAGCCGAAAATCGCGTACACGATCTCGTCGGGGACGCTGCCTGTTGCGTTTCTGCGTGCGCGCGGAGCATCGGGCTGAAGCGCGTCGAGAAAGCGCTGCCACTGTGGCCGGTCGTCTTTCCTGAGGACGGGGTCGTGAAAGGAAAGGCCGGGTGCCATGACCTGCGGCAGCTCGTCGAATGAGTCGTCGACGTCGAGGAACAACTCGCGCTCCGGCAGCAATCGGCGCGCGCTCGCCGCGCGGATCACAGCCCAGATGTGCTTGCACTCCTCGCGGTTGCCGAGGAACCAGGGGCAGGTGCAGGAAGCGGTGAGCTGGTTTTCGTCGAGACGGAGCTCGACGGCGTACAGCCGTGTGCCCTGTACCGACGCCTCGATCAGACCGTCGCCGAGATCCTCGAGGCGGCGAACGCGGCCCTGCGCAAAGTACGCATCGCCACGCGAGACGCTGCCGCTGGATACGCGTTTACGGAGTGCGGATTCGGCGAGCACGGCAGCCGGAACGGAGCGCGGACGGCCACGATTCCGAGTGGGAGGTGGAGGACAGGCAATCCTGCCTGTCCCCCCTTGCTACTTGTGAAGAGGCCGCGATGCCTCCTCACGTCAGTATTCATGCGCTCCGATCGAATACGACGCGGTGCGGGTCGTACCGAAGTGGTCCTTCGTCACCGCGGATTCGGTGGTGCCGGCCGTCTTGAGGGTCGATGAGGCCGACAGCTTGTAATCGGTCGCGTTCCAGCCGCCGGCGTTGACGAGCAGCGGATCGGCGAGCACGTCACCGACGCCGCTGATGTGCGTATTGGCGGTGCCGCCGTACCAGTTGTTCGTCCGCCAGGTGATGCCGGTCGTCGGCGCCCACGCGTAGCCGACCCCGCTGCGCTGATAGAAGATGTTGTTGTCGATGGTGGTCGTGTCGTGATTGTCGTTCTCGATGTAGACCAGCCGCGCCGCGGAGCTGTGCGAGTGATAGAACGTGTTGTTGGCGATGAGCGTGTAGTGCAGGCCGCCGGCGTATTGTGAGTTCCAGTAGACCAACGCGCTGTTGCACCAGAGCACGATGTTGTTCGTGATGGTGAGATTCGTGGCCGGGTTCTGGACGTCGTAATACTCGTTGGCGATGGCGATGCCCTGGGCGGGACTGCCGTTGTTGTAGTACTGGGTGTTCCCGGAGTTGTAGACGAAATTGCCGTCGACCAGCGAGTGCTGGGCGTTGTCGAGGTAAATATTGACGCCGAAGTTGTCCCAGACGTTGTTCTTCGTGATCGTGCAGTTGTCGCTGACGATGCAGTCGATTCCTTCGCCGTAATTCTTCGAGACCCAGTTCTCCGTCATCACCACGTTGTACGACTTGTAGGCCGACATGGCCTGCATCCAGGTGGGGGGATTGAGACCGGGGAGATTCATGCGCACCGCGTCATTGACGACGTTGCCTTTGAAGACGATGTCGTGGGTGGTGCCGACGATGTCGGTGCCGGCGTGAATGCCCGCGCGGACGGTCGTTTTGACCGTGTTCCACTCCACGTTGATGTGGTGCGCATCCCACACCATGATGCCGGTGCGGGGGGAGTTCTGGACGACGAAGCCGGTGAAGTAAACGTAGGACGACTCATTGATCGCCACGGTGGAGTTGTCGCCGATGGTCGTGCCGTCGATGACCGGCTTTTCGCCGTTGTAGCCCTTGATCCAGATCTCGTTGCCGGCCGAGCCGTGCTTGTTCCAGATCAGGACCTTTTCGGCGTACGTCCCGCCGCGCACGTACAGCACGTCATTCGGGCCGTCGATGAAGGTGAGGCCGTACGTGATGGTGCGGAACGGCGAGGCGAGCGTGCCGGGATTCGAGTCGCTGCCGGCATCGTCGACGTAAAACGTGGCCGCGCTGGCGGCGGAGGTGATGAGGGTGAAGAGGACGACCAGGAGGGGATGACGCATTCTGCGCATAGGTGCTCCATTGCGATGCGAGATCGCCGGGTGGAGGAGAGGCAATCCGCCTCTCCTCTGCGGTTGAAGTCAGACAATGGGCCGGGCAGGATTGCCCGTCCGCGTGGCTCAGTATTCGTGCGCGCCGATTGAATACGAGGCGCTGCGCGACGTTCCGAAATGATCTTTCGTGACGGCCGATTCCGTCGTGCCGGCGGTCTTGAGCGGCGAATTCGCGGTCAGCTTGTAGTCGCTGGCGCCCCAGCCGCCGGCATTGACCAGCAGCGGGTCTGATGTGACGTCGCCGACGCCGGAAATCTGCGTATTCGCGGTTCCGCCGTACCAGTTGTTGGTGCGCCAGGTGATGCCGACCGTCGGTGCCCACGCATACCCGACGCCGCTGCGCTGATAGAAGATGTTGTTGTCGATGGTGGTGGTGTCGTGGACGTTCGACGACGACCCGTCTTCAATGTAAATCAGGCGCGTGGCCGAGCTCATGGAGTGATAGAAGGTGTTGTTGGCGATGAGCGTGTAATGCAGGCCGCCGCCGTACTGTGAGTTCCAGTAGACGAAGCCGGTATTGCACCAGAGCACGATGTTGTTGGTGATGGTGAGGTTCGTGGCCGGGTTCTGGACGTCGTACCACTCGTTGGCCACGGAGATGCCGGGGGATCGCTCGCCGCCGCGAAAGTACTCACTGTCGCCGGTGTTGTAGATGAAATTGCCGTCGACGAGCGTGTACTGGGCATTGTCGAGATAGATGTTGGTCCCTTTGTTGTCCCAGAGGTTGTTCTTCGTGATCGTGCAGTTGTCGCTGATGATGCAGTCGATCCCCTCGCCGTAATTCTCGTAAACCCAGTTCTCGGTGAAGGTGACGTTGTTGGCCTTGTAGCAGGAGACGGCCTGTGCCCAGTTCGTGGCGTTGTTGGCCGGGATGTTTTCGCGCACGGTGTCCCTGACGACGTTGCCTTTGATCAGCACGTCGTGTGTCCCGCCGACCGTGTCGCTGCCGGCGTGAATGCCGCCGTTGATGGCGTTCTGGACGGTGCAGTATTTGACGTTGATGTGGTGAGCGTCCCAGACCAGGATGCCGGTCTGGGGGGCGTTCTGCACGGTGAAGCCGTTGAAATTGACGTAAGAGGATTCGTTGATGGAAACGGTCGAGTGCGGCCCGATGCCGGTGCCGTCGATGACCGGTTGCTCGCTGTTGTAGCCGAGGATCCAGATCTCGTTGCCGGCAGAGCCGTGCTTGTTCCAGATCACGGCCCGCTCGTTGTACGTGCCGCCGCGGACGTAGAGCACGTCGTTCGGTCCATCGATGAAGGTGAGACCGTAAGTGATGGTGCGGAAGGGGGAGGCGAGCGTGCCGGGATTGGAGTTGCTGCCGGAGTCGTCGACGTAATACGTGGCCGCGCTTGCGGCCGTGGTGAGGGTGGTGAGGAGGAGTGCGAGGAGGGCGAAGCGGAGTCGGCGCATGAGGTGCTCCTGTGGCGATCGTGCGATCGCATCGGTCGGTTGCAGTTGTTCGGATGAGCCGCCGCGGATGCTGCAAGCTCGCTCCGAATAACTGCGAAATAAATGCCGACATGCGGAAGGAGGCAGAGCCGTGGAGGCGGCGTTTGGAGTGCGGCGACGCCAGTCGCCGCTTTGTGTGCGGGACGGAGGCTTGCGCCTCCTGTAGAAAGCGGTGGCTTGCGCCACCGCACTCTAAACTTATCCGACGATTCCTCGCCTTGGATGCCGTTCCGTAATTCGCACTTTCAATGCGGCGTCGGCCACGTGGGTG
>DASVRB010000425.1:0-4514 GCA_036388835.1 Thermoanaerobaculia bacterium
GCCAGTCGCCGCTTTCACTCGTTGTTGTGTGTCTGTCGAGGAACGGAGTCAAAGCGGCGACTGGCGTCGCCGCACTCCAAATCTCTACCGCCGGACCGCACGCATCCTCATCGGTGTTTTTGGACGCAACGTGATCAATGCCACCGGATCAACATCCGGTCCTTTTTCGAAGCGCCATTGCTGCGCGATTGTTGCGAGGAGGAGGACGCCTTCCATCCAGGCGAAGCCTTCGCCGATGCAGATTCTCGGGCCGGCGCCGAACGGAAAGTAGGCCATTTTCGGGCGCGCGGCTTTTGCTTCGGGCGTAAAGCGGAGCGGGTCGAAGCGTTCGGGGTCGGGCCAGTAGCGCGGGTCGCGGTGGGTGACCCATTGCGAGAGGACCACCAGCGCTTTTTCGGGCACGTGCCATTCGCCGATGTTCACGTCACTCGTTGCGTAGCGGCCGATGCCCCACGCCGGCGGGAAGAGGCGCATCGATTCGGCGAGCACCATCTCGGTGTACTGCAGGCGCGGATAGTCGGCCGGAGTCGGCGCGCGTCCGCCGAGGACCGCGTCGAGCTCGCGATGGAGCTCGCGCTCGACTTCCGGATTGCGCGCGAGGGCGTACCAGGTCCACGCCAACGCGTTCGCGGTCGTCTCGTGTCCCGCCAGAAAAATCGTCAGCGTCTCGTCGCGCAACTGCAGGTCGCTCATGCCGCCGCCGTCGCCTTCGACGTCGGTCGCGAGAAGCAGCAATGACAGCAGATCGCCGCGTGCTTGCTGTTCGGCGGGATTGCGGCGGCGCTCTTCGATGAGCCGGTAGATGATCGCGTCGAGTCGCGCCATCGCCTTTCGGAAACGGCGCACCTGCGGCATGAACGGCATGCGCAGGATGAGCGGCGCGAGCGGATGCAGCAGCACCGGGAACATCAGCATCAACTCGGTCAGCGCGGCGCCGATCTCGTCCGCTTCGTCTTCGACGTCGGCGCCGAAGAGCGTCTTCGCGACGACCGCCAGCGTGAGGCGCATCATCTCGTGCGCGACGTCGATCTCCGCGCCGTCGGTCCAGCGCTCGCGCGCCGCCAGCGTCTGCTCGACCATCATCTCGCCGTACGCCTGAATGCGCTCGCGATGAAACGCCGGCTGCGCGAGGCGGCGCTGCCGCTTGTGCAGTTCCCCTTCGCTCGTGAGCAGCCCCTCGCCGAGGACGATCTTCGTCCGCTGCAGCGCAAGGCCTTTGATGAACGAGGCGTGACGCGCGACCAGCACCTCGCGCACGTGATCGGGATGCGAGAAAAAGAAGAGGTGCGCACGGGCGATGCGGAAGTGCACCGCCTCGCCGTGCTCGCGCGTGACCCGCGTCAGGAAACGGAGCGGGTCGTACTGCATCGCGCGCAGGTTGGCGCCGGGGAAGCGGTTTCTGGGGCCGGGCGGGAACATTGATTTGATGGGGTGTCGTGAGTTGTTGCTGGTTGCTGGTTGCTGGTCAGGCATCGCCTGGCGCCCAGGCGACGAGTCACAAGCAACCAACAACCAGCAACCTGCACTCTGCAAGCAGCAACCTGCGCAGCAGCACCAGAAATCGTGAAGAATGCGTCGGTGCGCGAACTCTACTCGCAACGCCTCACCGAACGACAGACCCTCGCCGCTTCGCTGCGCACGCGCGAGCGCCGGACGTCTCTGACGCGCCTCGCGCTGATCGCGCTGGCGATCGGCATCGCCTTCTGGAGCCTCTGGGCCGCACTCGTACCGCTCGTGCTTTTCATCGTGCTGGTGGTGATGCACGAGCGGATCATCCGCGCGCGCAAACGCGCCGAGAATGGCGCCTCCTTTTACGAGCGCGGCCTCGGCCGCATCGACGGGACGTGGCAGGGCAACGGCGATCAGGGGACCGAGTTCGCGGACGATCATCATCCGTACGCCGGCGACTTTGATGTGTTCGGACGCGGGTCATTGTTCGAGCTGATCTCGATCGCGGTCACAACCGCGGGCCGGGCGCGGCTCGCGCGCTGGCTGAAGGAGCCGTCGATGGATGCGGCGGAGATCGGATCGCGCCAAGCCGCCGTGCTCGAGCTGCGCGACAACATCGATCTTCGCGAAGACCTCGGCGTGGCCGCGTCGGAAGTGACGCGCGAGATCGAGAGTGCCCAGCTCGACCGCTGGGCCACGCTGCCGCCGGTCGTGCTCGCGGGATGGGAGCGGATCGCCGCGATCGTGCTGCCGGTGCTGAGCGTGATCCTGTTCGCGATCACCGTTCCGGCGCTGCTCATGCGGCTGATCGGACTCACCCACCCCGAGGCCGCGGTGAGGATTGGGTTTTTCGCGGACGTGCCGTCGACGCCGCTGCTCGTCACGCTCATCCTGTCGATGTTCCTGGCGCGTCATCTCGCGCCGCGCGTCGAGCCGATCGTGAGCGCGGTCGAGCGCGCCGAGCCGGCGCTCGCGCTGCTCGCCGGAGTGCTGGAGCGGATCGAGCGCGAATCGTTCACGTCGCCGCGGCTCGTGTCGTTGCTCGCGCGGTTGCGCGGCGCGGATGCCGCGGCATCGGGCGAGATCGAGCGGCTGCGCCGACTCGTTGCGCTGCTCGACGCGCGGCGCAATCAGTTCTTCGCGATTTTCGCGGTGCTGCTGTTGTGGACCACGAATGTGGCGATGGCGATCGAGCGGTGGCGCGTCCGCTCCGGCACGCGCATCGGCGACTGGGTCGAGGCGGTCGGCGAGATCGAGGCGCTGGCCTCGCTGGCCTCGTTCTCGTTCGAGCATCCCGAATTCACGATGCCGTCGATCGAAAGTGCCGGACCGCTGTTCGACGCGCAGGCGCTCGGCCATCCGTTGATCCCCACGGAACGGCGAATCACGAATGACATCCGCCTCGACGCGACCCTGCGGCTGCTCGTGGTGAGCGGCTCGAACATGTCGGGGAAGAGCACGATGATGCGCAGCGTCGGCGTCGGCGCGGTGCTGGCGATGGCGGGTGGGCCGGTCTGCGCGAAATCGCTGCGCATTGCGCCGACGGCAGTCGGTGCGTCGATCCGCATCGCCGACTCACTGCAGGAAAACGCCTCGCGCTTCTACGCCGAGATCCTGCGCATCCGGCAGGTGCTGGAGATGTCGAAGGAAGGGCCGCTCCTTTATCTACTGGATGAAGTGCTGGCCGGGACGAACTCGCACGACCGGCGCATCGGCGCGGAAGCGATCGTGCGTGGCCTCGTCGAGCGCGGCGCGGTCGGTCTCGTCTCGACGCACGATCTCGCGCTCGCGCAGATCGCGGAAACGCTCGGAGCTCGCGCGGCGAACGTGCACTTCGAGGATCACATCGAAGACGGGCGGGTGGTCTTCGATTACAGAATGAGGGCGGGCGTTGTCACGAAGAGCAACGCGCTCGCCCTCATGAGGTCGGTCGGGATTGAAGTGTGAGACTACTCTTTCTGGTGGTTGAGCGCTTCTTCGACGTCGGACACTTCGCCTTCCGCTTTGGACGGCGTGTGGCCGGGATTCGAGTCGTGCTGGCGGCTGCCGCCGCTGTTCCGACCCTGCTCTGCCTGACGGAGATGTTCGTTACCGCGGCGTTCGGTGGGGTTCTCGGTGCGTTCCACTCTGGACATGTGGCCTCCTGCCCCTCGAACGTGCAAACGGGACGCCTGCATCTTACAGCTGCTGCAACTTGGTCAGCTGCATGACGCTGGTCGTGGCACCGGAGGCGTCGAGGGTGTCCTGACGGACGACGACGTTGTGGTCCATCGACACCCAGGTGATGGCGACCTGCGCGCCGCTGGCCGAGGCGTAGGTGCCGCGGTACTTCACGGTGCGGAACGTACCGGCCGTGACGGTGATGTTGTCGCCGACCGCGAGAACCACGCCCTGATTGGCGAGCACGTTGTTCGTGAAGACGGTCGTCGGCCCGATCGAGGGGCGGGTGGTGATCGTCTGCAGCGAGGGGGACGAGGTCCAGGTCGCGCCGGCGCACCAGGCGCCTGCAGGTCCCGCTGCGAGCGACGGAACGAAGTCGATGTCGACGTCGGTGGTGACTTTGCCGATGACCGGCGCCGTGATCGAGGTGCGGACGAAGACGTGCTTGACCGCGCGCAGATTACCGACCAGCTCGCCGGTGATGATCGTCTGCCCGTCGGCATTGCCCTGCGGAGTGGAGACCGTTTGCGTGGTCCGCGTCTCGGTGGCGCTGTCGGAGATGTAGGTGACGGTGGAGGTGACGTTGCCGGCCGAGGTGGTCGAAAGGTAGGTGGCCTTCAGCCCCGGCTTCACGAAGCCGAAGGTGTGGCACTGCCCCTGCGGCGGCGCAACGATGGACGGTGTTGAGCGGACGGCCCGCCGCTTCTGCGCCTCGCCAACCGGCGCGAGGGAGAGCACGAGCAGAGAAAGAGCGAGTAGGCGATGCATGGACATGGTTGGACGACTCCTTATTCGAGATCGCGCGAAGCGGCGGAAAAGTCCCTCATGAATGATTTACGTCGTGCTGGTGGAGCGGCGGGCTCAGCCCGCCGGTTGACGAATGAAGGTTCCGGGGCGCTGCAGTG
>DASVRB010000426.1:0-6568 GCA_036388835.1 Thermoanaerobaculia bacterium
TCTTGCTCCAGACGTAATAGGCGCCTTCCTCATGACCGGTGTCGGAGTCGACGGCGGAGGCGAACGCGGTCGTATTCGGCGCGCGCAGATCGCGCAGCACCCAATCGAGCGTGGCACGCGCGACGCGCTGCAGCTCGGGATCTTTCGAGACCTGCCACCCCTCGGTGTACGCAATCGCGAGCAGCGCCTGGTCGTAGAGCATCTTCTCGAAGTGCGGCACGCGCAGCTCCGCATCGACGGCGTAACGGTGGAAGCCGCCGCCGAGCTGATCGTGCAGCGCGCTCGCGGCCAGGCGGCGCAAGGTGTCGAGTGCACTTTTCTGCGCATCGACGTTGCCGGTGCGGTGCGCGTAACGAAGGAGATACGAGACGGTCAGCGCCTGCGGGAACTTCGGTGCGCCGCCCCATCCGCCGTGCTGCGCGTCGTACGTCGCGGCGATGTCGTTCGCCAGCGCTTCGAGCACTTTCGGTTCGAGCTCGCCGGGTGCGGGCGTCTCGGCGAGCGCGCGCGCCATCTCCACGAGCTGCTTGCTCGAGTCGAGCAGCGCCTTCCGTTCCATGGTCCAGCGATCCGCGATCACGTCGAGCAGACGCGTGAGCGCTTCCGGCTTCATGTACGAACCGCCGACGATCGGTTCGAGCGTCGGCGTCAGCACGAGGTTCGCGGGCCAGCCGGCGCTGCCGGTCATCGATTGGAGAAAGGCGATGTACGTCGCATCGACCTCGGGATGTTCTTCACGATCGACCAGCACGGGGATGAAGTGCTTGTTGAGGATCGCGGCGATGCTCTCGTTCATGAACGACTCGCGCTCCATGACGTGGCACCAGTGGCAGCTCGCGTAACCGATCGAGAGAAAGATCGGCTTCTCTTCCTTGCGCGCCTTCTCGAACGCCGCCTCGCCCCACGGATGCCACTGCACCGGGTTCGTGGCGTGTCCGCGCAGGTACGCGCTCTTCTCGCTGGCGAGCGGAGCGGCGCGGCGTTGTTCCTGCGGTGCGGCCGCGGCGGCCGCTGTTCCGGCCATCGTCGCGAGCACGACGAGCACAACCATTGAACGTGGGGTCATCCGGCGGGCAGGAACAGCGCCCGCGCGGTGAGGCTTCCCGGCTACCTGTTGCGCGGATCGTCGTCGAGCAGTCGTTGCAGGTGCGTTTCCAGCTCCTGAAAGTGCCGCGTCACCGTGTGAAGGATGACTCCGGTCGCCCCGGCGAAGCCTGCCAGCAGCGCCAGCGTGGCCGCGGCGATGTAGAAGCGGAACGGCAGGATCGCCCCCGCGCACGCCGCAAGCAGGAGCGCAAAGATGCCGAAAAACGTGAGCGGTTTGTAATCGCGGAACAGCGCCACGATCGCATTGAGGATGAGTACGCCGTCCTGCACGATCCGGATCTTCGAGCTGCTGCCCGCCGGCCGCGGCACCAGCGACACCGGCACTTCGACGACCCGAAATCCTCGATGCACGGCCTTGATCGTCATCTCGGCCTCGGTCTCGAACCCGCCGCCGACGAGCGGAAGGGTCCGCACGAGCCGGCGGCTGAAGGCGCGATAGCCGGAGAGGAGATCGGTGATGCGGACGCCGAACAGCCGCCGCAGCAACGTGACATAGAAGATGTTGCCGAGGCGGTTCAGCGCGCGGAACTCGCTCTCGCTCGCGCGCAGCAGACGCGAGCCGATGACCATGTCGGCCGTGCCGTCGAGCACCGGACGCATCACGTCGTGCAGGCGGTCGGCGGGGTAGGTCAGGTCGCCGTCGACCATCACGTACACGTCGGCGTCGATCGAGCGGAACATCGACTGCACGACGTTTCCTTTGCCACGCCGCGGCTCGTACCGCACCTCGGCGCCGGCAGCACGCGCGAGCTCGGCAGTGCGGTCGGTCGACGCGTTGTCGAACACGACGATGCGCGCCTCGGGACAGACCGCGCGATACGTGCGAATCACCTCGGCGATCGTCTGTTCCTCGTTCAGCGCCGGAATCAGAATCGCGATGCGTGCGTCGCTCACTTCCACTCCTTCGCGGCGCGCGCCCACACGACCGTGACCGGAGTCGCAGTCTCGATGCTGTGCGTGCCGGCGTTCAGCCGGCGCGGGCCGCGATATGGGATGCCGTCGATCGTAACGCCACTGCCGCCGAGGACCGCATACGTCTGCGGCACGCCGATCTCGAACGTGCGGCCGCTGACGCGTGCGCCGCAGACGCGGAACACTCCTTCGCCAATGAAATAGCGGTTCAGAAACGCGCGGGTGCGCGGCGGGAGATGACTCGTGTCGCGGATCGCCGCGCAGCAGCCGCGCTCGACGATCCGCTCCGGACCGTGATCCGGCAGCGCCCCTTTTTCCGTCAGCGCGCGGCCGACGTCTTCATAGATGTAGTAGATCGGCCTCCGCCGGAAGACCGCGTCGCCTTTGAGGTCGAGCACGTAATCGTCAGGCGCGGTGAGGCGCATCGCCGCATCGATGAATGCGCCGCGAGCGGGATCGGGACCGCGCCACAAACGGGAGTCGACATAGCTGTAGATGACGGCCGCGGCGACCGGGATCGCCACCGCACCGCGCCACCGAAGCGCAATCCAGAGCGTGAACAGCGGGATGAGCGGAAGAAAGTCGCGCGGCGTGAGGATGGGCCAGAACGCGAGCAGCACGGACGGATACCAGAGCGCGAACAGCAGCAGATGCGGCGCGCGTTTGGCTTTGATAAAGATCGCGGCGGCGACGATGGCGAAGATGACGAAGCCGGCGATGCGCCGCGCCGGATGCACCGGTGTCGAAGCGTTGAAGAGCAGCGTCGCGTACAGCATGTCGTCGAGCGCGCCGGCCGCAAACATCGCCAGACAGACGCCCACGACCGGGAGCGCCGCGCCGGCCGCAAAACGGGCCAGGTCGCGCGCCGGCGGAATCGTGTGGCGCTGCGTTGCGAACGCCAGCAGGTGCGCGAGGAACAGCGGCGCGAACTTGATCGACGCGAGAAACGACAGCGCGCAGGCGACGCCCGCCCAGAAATACGCCGGCCCTTTCGGGCGCGCCATCAGCAGCAGCGCGAGCAGCCAGAAAAACATCCAGAGCGTGTCGTTGCGGACCTCGACACTCTTGGCCAGCCACGGCGGCGCCACGCTGAACGTGAGCGCCGCGACCGCGGCCACGCGCGCGCCGTACAGCGGTTTCGCGAACAGATAAAAAAGCCAGCCGCAGCCGAGCGCGATCGGGAGGATCGCCGCGCGCGTGAAGAGAAAAACGTCGGAGCTCTGCGGCGCGACCGCCATCACCGGCGCGAACAGCAAATGCAACAGCGGCAGGTGATTGTCGAAGACGTCGCGATACTGCACGAGTCCCTGCGTCCAGGCCCAGGCCACGTGCAGATGCTGCGGCTCGTCGGAGTCGACGCGGAACCGGACCATGAACCAGCAGCGCACGGCGACCGTGACGGCCGCAATCGCGAGCAGTTGGAGACGTTCGTTCCGCTGCATGTGCCGGTCGCAGCAGCAACTGCAGTGCCGTGGCCGCCGCGCAATGCGGCAGCGGCGATTTGCGTCTGCTGCAAAGCGAACCTTACACTCGGATGCGCCTCCGTGACCGGTCCGTGGCACTTTCGGAACCGGGAACGGGTACCGTACGGTCATCCGATGCTGAAATACGCTGCCTCTCTCGCGCTCGCGCTCTCTCTCGCCTGGTCCGCTCTCGCCGCAAACTGGCCCGAGCGTCCGACGCTGCAGGCGGTGCGCGTGAGTGCCGCCCCTGCCATCGACGGCGACCTCTCCGACGCGGCGTGGCAGAACGCGCCGGAGTTCACCGACTTTACGCAGCACGATCCGGATGACGGTCAGCCGTCGACGATGCGCACCAGCGTGCGCATCGTGTACGACGACGAGGCGATCTACTTCGGCGCGAAGATGACCGACCCGCAGCGGCCGACCGCGCTGCTGGTGCGCCGCGACGGCTTCACGGACAGCGACTTCCTCTCCATCAACATCGACCCGCAGCTCGACCGCCTCTCCGGCAACGCGTTCACCGTCACGCCGGCCGACGTGCAGATCGACACGCTGCTCTACAACGACATCAACGAAGACGGCAGCTGGGATGGCGTGTGGGACTCGAAGACGAAGATCGTCGCCGACGGCTGGATCGCCGAAGTGCGCGTGCCGTATTCGCAGCTCCGCTTTCCCGACAAACCGGTGCACGTGTGGGGGCTCAACATCACCCGCCGCACCGTGCGCAACAACGAGATCGCGCGCATCGTCAACACGCGGAAAGGGGAGACCGGCTTCGTCTCGCACTTTGCGGACGTGATCGGACTGGAAGGCATTCATCGCGGCCGTCCGCTCGAGCTCGTGCCGTACGCGGTCGCGCGCTCCGACGTCCGCACCCGCTACGACCAGAGCAACCCGCTGCTCGAGCCGCGGCAGCAGCGCGCCGACGGCGGTCTCGATGTCAAATACGCGCTCACCTCGAGCCTCACGTTGACCGGCACCATCAATCCCGATTTCGGGCAGGTGGAAGTCGATCCGGCGGTGGTGAACCTCAGCGAATTCGAGACGTTTTACCCCGAAAAACGGCCGTTTTTCACGGAAGGGCTGAACCACTTCCGCTTCGGCGACACGCCCGCGCCGTCGCACTTCAACTTCTTCTCGGCGCCGAATATGTTCTACACGCGGCGCATCGGGCGCGCGCCGCAAGGCTCGCCCGATTCGGATTTTGTGGTCGCTCCGGCCGACACGACGATCCTCGGCGCGGCGAAGCTGACCGGCCGCACTTCCGGCGGCTGGGCCATCGGCATCCTCGACGCGCTGACGTCGAGCGAGCACGGACGCTACGTCACCGATCAACGCACCATCGCGCGCGAGCAGGTCGAGCCGATGACGAACTACTTCGTCTCGCGCGTGACGAAGACGATCGTCGACGGAACGCGCGTCGGCGGGATGTTCACCTCGGTGAATCGCAATATCCCGGACGAGCTGTCGAATCTGCGCGAGAACGCGATCACGGCGGGGCTCGACGGCTACACCAGCTTCGCCAACAAATCGTGGATCTTCGAAGGATCGGCAGTCGCCTCGCGCGTGAGCGGCAGCGCCGCGGCGATCGCGCGGACGCAGCGCTCTTCGTCGCGCTACTTCCAGCGTCCCGACGCGCAGCACGTCGACCTCGACACAGCGCGCACGTCGCTCTCCGGCTGGGGCGGCCGCGCGATGCTGTCGAAAGCGACCGGGCTCTGGCGCCCGAACGTTCAGGTGCACGCGTATTCGCCCGGCTTCGAGACGAACGACACCGGCTTCATGACGCGCACCGACATCGTGTCGGCGCACGCGCTGATGCAGTACGTCAATCAGAATCCGACCCAACGGCTGCGCGACCGGAACGTCTGGTTCGGCGCCTGGCAGAACCGCAATTTCGACGGCAATGCGCTCGACGGCGGCGCGTTCGTCGATGCGTTCGCGACGACGACGCGCTACTGGAACTATCACGCGAACCTGTTCGTCTCGCCCGGCAGCTTCTCCGACCGGCTGACGCGCGGCGGCCCGCTGGTGCGCACCGCCTGGTCGTGGGAGTCGGAGCTGTCGGTCACGAGTGATACGCGGAAGAAGTACTTTTTCGAGCTGGCGAGCAACCTCGAAGGGGGCGGCGACGGCTCGTACGAACGGAGGGTGGCGTTCGCGCTGACGGCGCGGCCGTCGTCGAACGTGCAGCTCACGATCGAGCCGGCGTTCACGCGGTCGCACGACGCGAATGCGTACGTGACCGACTTTGCAGACGCTGCTGCCGCAGCGACGTACGGACGCCGTTACGTCTTTGCGGATCTCGAGCAGCGCTCGTTCGAGCTCGGCACGCGCGCCGACTGGACGCTCACACCGAAGCTGTCGTTCCAGCTCTACCTGCAGCCCTTCATCGCGGCCGGCGATTACCACGACCTGCACTCGCTCGCCGCCGCGCGGACCCGCGACTACGTCCCGCACACCGGCACCGTCGACGATCCCGATTTCAACTTCCGCAGCGTCCGCGGCAGCGCCGTCGTGCGATGGGAGTTCCGTCCCGGCTCCGCCCTCTACGTCGTCTGGAACGAAAACCGCGCCGAGGAGATCATCCGCGGCGACTTTCGCTTCAACCGAGATTTGAGGGCCATCCCGACGGCACCGTCACACGACGTGTTTCTGGTGAAAGTCTCGTACTGGCTGCCGATGTAGCGCCGGCACGGCCGGCTGCGCTGGTTGGCCAAGCCTTCGGCTCGCTGTACTACCTTGGCGGGGTATAGCTCGGTTCGCGTCGTTCCTGTGGAGCCGGCGCCCGCTTCCGGCGCCGGCATCTCGCGACACATGCGTAATCGAGCACATTCTGTGGAGCGGCGGGCTTCAGCCCGCCGGGTTCTCTTTCGCTCGGCGGGCTAAAGCCGCCGCTCCACAGGTTCGGCATCTAGCGCGAGCCCACCCACCTGTTCACCCCGAGCGTAGTCGAGGGGCCTGGGCGGGCGGGGCGGAAACGCACGTGCGTCGCGCCCCACCCGCCCAGGTCCCTCGCTACGCTCGGGATCACAAACGGAGAGATCGCTCTCGTCGGCGGCCGAGGCGGCCGCCTCGGCCGCCGA
>DASVRB010000427.1:0-9390 GCA_036388835.1 Thermoanaerobaculia bacterium
GTTGGCCTAGCCTCCGCGACACTCTGTCGCGAGATACGAGGCTGTGTCGCGGAGGCTAGGCCAACCAGCGGGTCCGGGCCCGCGGCCCGGCCGCCGGAGGCCCCCGGTCGTTCCTCATCCGTGGGCCGTGCGTTCTGGTTACCGCACGATTTCTGCGAATTTGGCGGCGAGTTGGGCGTCAAACTGGCTGCCGGCGGCGCGGGCGATTGTGGCGAGCGCGCTCTCCGGCGATTGCGGCGGCTGGTAGCTCTCGGGATCCGTCATGGCCACCCAGGCGTCGCAGAGCTGGACGATGCGCGCGAGCAGCGGGATCTCCTCGCCATGCAGCTCGTTCGGATAGCCGCGACCGTCGGCGCGCTCGTGATGGCTGAGCACCGCGCGAGCGATGTCGCCGCCGAGGAGCGGCTCGACGAGTGCGGCCCCGACCGACGGATGCTCGCGCAGAAAACCCATCTCTTCCTGCGTCAGATCGCTCTTGCGATAGAGGCGGTCGTAATCGAGCAGTCGCAGCCCGACGTCATGCACGAGCCCCACAATCCGCGCGTTCTCGACCTCGGAGGCAGAGAGCCCGAGGTGGCGTGCGAACGTTTCGCAGAGCTTCGAGACCTGTGTCGTGTGGCGCCGCAGCTCCGGATACTTCGCAAAATCCGGCTCCACCAGTTTCTCCGCGGCGCGCGCTCGCAGCGACACGAGCGCGCCGCGCTGCAGCGATTGTTCGAGGACCAGTTGCAGATGACCGTGCAGCACGCCGAGAAGCTCGTGCGCGACGCGATCGGGATTCGCGTTGAAGACGACCGTGAGATACAGACCTTTGAGGCCGGCCGCGGCGATCGGCGCGGTGAAGACTTTCTGAATGTCGGCGCCGCCGATCGGCGCGCCGGACGTACCGAAGGGCGTGAGGACGGACGTGCGGATGAGCCCCGCCTGCTCTCCCCGCTTGGTCAGCCAGAGGTTCAGTTTCGACTGCAGAAGATTCTTCGCTTCGTCGGTCAACGAAGAGCGCGCCGCGATCTCCTGCACGCCGCCGAGATGTCCATACGCGGAGAAGGTCGCGGCCACCGCGCCGGGGATCAAGAGGATCGAACGCAGGACTTCGCGCGCGGCCACCAGCTCGGTGTCCGTCAGCGATTCCGGAGATTGCGCAACCGCGATGCGGCTCGAAGCGGTGCGCGCCTCGATTACCAGCGATGCGAGTGAGGGGACGCGGGTGGGTGGTGCGGGTTGGGCCGGAGCTGGAGCCGCAGGGCTCGCGGGCTTCGACGGTTCTGGTGGAGCGGCGGGCTTCAGCCCCCCGGGCGCTGTCGGCGGGCTGAAGCCCGCCGCTCCACCATTCGTCGTTTCACGCACGGGCGTCCCGTGGGCGCCGCTCAGTTTTGACAGCGCGATGAACCGGTGTCCGAAGATGGCCTTGTCGGCCAGCACCTCGGCCAGTCGGTCGGCGATGAGTTGCGCTTTCGGGAGGTCGGTCTTCTCGAACACCGCTTTGCCGGCCTTGTCGCGCATGTCGACGATGCCGATCAGTTTTCCGCGCGAATAGACCGGCGCGGCGAGCAGGCGGTCGGTGGCCGATGCGTACAGCAATTCGGACAGACGCGGCTCGGCGGCGAGGCCGTTGACGAAGAAGGGAGTGCGTCCGCGGCCGCAGCGATCGACCAGCGCGTCGTTCGTATCGGCGCTCTGGCGGATCGCGCCGCGAAATCCGTACTCGGTCACGAGCTCGAAGCGGCTCGTGCCGTCGAATAGAAAGAGCGCCGCCTTCGTCGCGCGGATCTCGACCGCGCAGTCGTAGAGGATCTCTTTCAGTTTCGGTCGAAGCTCTTCGACCTCGGCGTGCACGGCGCGATTGTAAACGCCCCGTTATTGCAGCGCGCGCAGCTTATCGACGATCTCGGCTTCTGTAGGAAAACGCCCCTCGTCGCGTTTCGAGAAGATGGTCTGGTTGTCCCACGTCACGACGAAGATGCCGCCGCTGCCGCGTACGAGGTCGCTCTCGATGCCCAGTGTGTTCTTCAGCTCGGCCGCCAGACTGGAGGCCCGGGGAAGATAGTTTCAAACGCCGCAGTAGTCGATTCGAACGCGCACGATGGAAGGTTCCTTTATTTCGTCTCGACGAGGACGGCCGTGATGTTGTCGAGGCCTCCCCGTTCATTCGCGGCGTCGATGAGCTGCTGACAGATCTTCTGCAGGTCGCCTTTGTTCGCCGTCACGATCCGGAGAATCTCACTTTCAGGGACCATGCCGGTGAGGCCGTCGGAGCAGAGCAGGACGACGTCGCCCGGCTTCGATTCGATCTCCGAGGCGTCGGGCGTGACCTGCAGCGCGCCGCCGAGGGCGCGGGTGATGACGTTGCGGAGCGGATGCTTCTCCGCCTCGGCTTCGGTGAGCATGCCGGCCTGCACCTGCTCGAAGACCCAGGAGTGATCGTTGGTGATGCGCGAGAGCTGGCCGTCGCGAATGAGGTAGGCGCGCGAGTCGCCGACGTGCGCAACCGAGACGGTCGAGTCGTCGGCGAGACAGGCGACGACCGTCGTGCCCATGCCGCGCAGACGGACGTCTTTGCGCATCGCCTCGAGCACGCGCGTGTTGGCCATGCGCACCGCGGCCATCAGCCGGTTCGTCGAGCGCTTGAAATGCTCGTCGTAGGCGTGCGGCCAGGTGCCGTCGTCTTCTTTCGTGTGGACGATGAACTCGTTGATGGAGTCGACCGCGATGCGAGAGGCGATCTCGCCCGCCGCGTGGCCGCCCATGCCGTCGGCGACGAGGAACAGGCGGGCGTCCCCCTCGACGAGAAACGCGTCCTCATTGTGCTGGCGCTGGCGGCCGACGTGCGTGAGACCGAATGCCTTGACTTCCATGTGCATCAGCGTTTCCCGAAGATCGAGAAGCCGCCTTTTCCTGTCTCCTTCGACTCGCGCAGCTCGGCGAGGGCGGTCTGGGCGACGACGTTGGCGGCGTCCCACTTCAGAGTCTCCTCGAAGTAGCGCTCCGCCTTGGCCACCAGTCCCGCGTTTTTGCACAGCAGCCCCGCGTCTTTGAGGAAGACCGCGTTCATCGGCTCTTTCTGGACAGCCGTCTCGATGGCCTGAACGGCCGAGCGCATCTGTCCGGGGATCCGCGACGCGGCAAGGGCGAGGTAGTGAAACGCCTTCGCATCCTGGGGATTGTGCTTCGCGGCCATGTCGAAGTTTTCGTATGCGCCGCGCATATCATTTTCTTTGTAAGCCTTGACGCCTTTTGCGAGATAGGCCTTGCCGATCTGCACGAAATCGACGTTCGCCTTGTTCGCGCCGCCCGCCAGTCCGCTGTCGTGCTGCTTCCGCTTCTCGGCGTTGGTCAACACGTTTACCGCCTCGGTCAACGTCTGGAACTTCCGCTCGGCGCCGGCCTTGTCGTTGCCGCGGTAGCGGTCGGGATGATTCTCACGGGCGAGCTTCCGGAAGCGGTCGCGGATCTCCTGCTCGGAGGCCGAACGATCCACACCCAGAATCTCGTAATAGTTGACCTTCATTAATTTTTCTGGGTTTTGAGGAGATATGCCTTACGCGAGATGTCACGGACGACATGCTGGACGCCCTTGTCGTCTTTCAGGGCTTTCAAATCGCGCAAGGTTAAACGATTGATCAACGGCAGGACAACCCCTATCGGCGCCTTCGGATTGCGGCACAGGGCCAGCAGGATGTTGTACTTGCTCATCCAGTCGCGGCGCATGCCGATGAGGCGCAGGACCTCGTCTTCGACGTTGCGCATGCCGGCGATCTGCTCCGCTTCCTGCTCGGTCATGCGGGGGTTGCGCATGACCGCGGCGCAGACGAGCTTGTTGCGCTCGCGGACGAGCAGCATGCGCGCGGTGCGGTCGCCGCGGAACGCGAGCTTCACCTTCTCTGCAATGCTCATGAAGCTGACGCGCGCCCAGAGCGACGCGGTCTTCGGCTCGTTGCGCTCCGCATCGGGCAGCGGCACCGGAGCGGTCTCCGCCTCCGGCGGGATCTCGGCCGCTTTTTCGAGCAGATCGGCGATGGCGTCGAGCGGGATGTCGAGCAGCTCCAGCTCTTCGGCGGCGGCCTCCGCTTCGGCCTGCAGGCGCGCCCGTTTCTCGAAGAACTCTTCCCTCGTTTCGAGAGCGCGGCGACGGGCATCGGCCGAAAGCGCCGGGTTCTCGAGCAGCGCGTCGAGGATCTCCGGCGCGCGAAGAATGCGGGCCTGATTGATGACGATGACTTCCTGCACGCGCGGCTCGGCGCGGCGGGCAATCTCGGCGATTGCGCTGTCGGGCAAGGCGCGATTCCGGATCAGCGCCTCGAGCACCATGTTGTCGGTCGTGAACTGCAGGAGGCGAACGAGATGGGCCGGCTCGATCTGCTCGTTCGACGAGTACTCGAAGACAGCGCGTGCGGGCAATTCGGTCGCGAATGCGTCGCGCGCGTAGCCGGCGATCTCTTCATCGTTCGACAGCGCGAGGTAGAGGAGCACGCCGATCATGTCTTCCTGCGCGAGCGGCAGGAATCCGCGCGCGATGGTCGCCACGACCTCGCGCGGGTAGGCACCCGCTTCGATGAGGCCGATGACTGTGGATGCAGTGAGCTCGCCGGGAGAGGTCGTGCTGCTCATGGCTGCGTCTGCGCGGCTGGCGCGGTGCGGATCTGCTGCAGCACGCCGCGATCGAAGATGCGGTTCTTGACCACTTCGCCGTCTTCGCCGAGGGGCGGCACGGTTGCGCCGTTGAGCGTGAGGCGAAGGCCGGCGGCGTTGCCGATCGTCCGGAAGCGGAACGCGTCGGCCGCTTCGAACGTCCGCTTCTCCCCTTTCGTCATCTCGGCGTTGACCACGGTTTTGCCGTCGGCCTCGAGCACGACCCAGGCGTTCTCGATGACTTCCACCGCCAGGCTGAGTTTCGAGTCGTCGGTCGCGGCCGCCGCGGGCGCTGCGACCGGCGGAACCGCGACTTTCGCCGCCGCGGTCGTCACCGGAACGTTCTGCACCGGCTCCGCTTCCGCGCGGCCGCGATACTGGACGGCCCAGTACGCGACGCCGCCGAGGGCGGCCACGATCAGCACGATGGCGATGACGTTGCGGTCGATGCGCGCGTAAACGGGCGGGATGCCGCGCTTCGGCGCCGGTTTGGGCGAGATGTCGCGGATCGGGGTCTGCGGGTACTTCTCGATCTGCGGCGGCTTCTCGACGCGGTCATCGCTCGCGACCGCGAAGTTGTAGCGGTCGACCATCTCCTCGGCGTTGAGGCCGACGTAATGCGCGTAGGCACGGACGAATCCGCGCGTGAACACCGGCGCCGGGAGCAACTGGTGCTCGTTGCGCTCGAGTGCGTCGAGGTGGCGTTTGCTCACCTTCGTCGCGTCGGCGATTTCTTTGAGGGAGATGCCGCGAATCTCACGTTCGCGACGAAGCTCTTCACCGAAAGAGGCGAGCTCCGAGGCGCCTCCCGGCCCCTGCGGCTGCGGCTCCTGATCAGGCATCCGGGGCCGTATTGTAGGGTCAATCCGGCCGCATCACCGCCGAAAAATCGTCCGGCCGCAGGCGCTCGATGCAGCGGCGAACGTACACCGTCGTAGCGGGAGAGTCGTGGATCCGGCGCAGATCGCCGCGCGACAGATGCCGCAACTGCGACGCGGCCGCGGAGCGCGGCGTCAGCGGATTCATGACCAGCGCTTTCCGGATCGCATATCGGTACGACCAGCGGCTGTCGCGCGAGAGCATCAGCAACTGGTCGGGCGTCGCTTTCGGTGAGTTCGCGAGGACGATCAGGTCTTCTTCACGGAGGCGTTTATTGACCAGCAGCGCCTCGAAGACTTTGGGATGCGGGTCGTACAGAAAGACGTTGATGAGCGCCTGACTGCAACGCCGCGCCGAGGCGACGCGATCGCCGATGGTGAGGTTCTCGACTTTGATGAGGAGCTGCGTGTCGATGGCGCGCCGCACCGGCGCCGGAACCTGCACGTCGATCGAGAGCGCGAGGAGGTCGAACCAGTAGAGGTAGTGAACGAGCTTGACCGAATGCGCGAGCGGCGTCTGCCGATGCGCGACGAGCTTGAGACGGACGCCGTAAAAACCGGTCAGCCGCGGCGTCTGCGCGATCTTGCCGATGATCTGCGGAGTGACGTTGGCGTTCTCGAGAACGGCAAGGACTTCTTCTTCGCAGAGAACGGATGCGTTCTCGGCGACGAACGCGATCAGCTCCTCACGATTCGAGCTCTTCAGGTGGTTGTAGCGGGCCATTCCTCGGCTTGGAGAACGGGGCGATCCCGCGATGTCATCCCGCCAGCAGTACGTCCGCGATGCGCTCGGCCGCGTGGCCTTCCCACAGTTCGGGGATGCTCCCGCGACGCACCGTCCCGCCGAGGATTGCGCGCACTTCCGCGCGCAAGCGGTCGAGGTCGTCGCCGATCAGGACGTTCGTGCCGACGTCGACCGTCACCGGACGCTCCGTGTTCGCACGCAACGTGAGACACGGGACGCCGAGGTACGTCGTCTCTTCCTGCACGCCACCCGAATCGGTGATCACGACGGTGGCGCGCTCCTGCAGCGCGAGAAAGTCGAGGTAGCCGAGCGGGTCGGTGAGCACGAGCGTCGGCGGCACTTCGAGGTCCAGCCCGCGCAGCGCTTCACGCGTGCGCGGATGAATCGGAAAAACGAGCGGCAGCTCGCAGCTGAGCTCCGAGAGCGCGGCGACGAGGCGCTGCAGTTTGGCGGGATCGTCGACGTTCGACGGGCGGTGCAGTGTGAGCAAGCCGAAGCGCTCGATTCCGAGGCGGGTCGCCAGTTCCGGCCAGCGCTCGCGCGCCACCGGGAGCAATCGCACGAGCGTGTCGATCATCACGTTGCCGATGCGTCTGATGCGCGACTCCGGAACGCCTTCCCTCCGGAGATTTTCATCGCCATCCGCGGAGGGGGTGAACAGCAGGTCGGCGATGCTGTCGGTGACGATGCGGTTGATCTCTTCCGGCATGGTGCGGTCGTTCGAGCGCAGCCCCGCTTCGACGTGTGCGACGCGGACCAGCAGCTTCGCGCAGACGAGCGCCGCCGCGACGGTGGAGTTGACGTCGCCGTAGACCAGCACCCAGTCGGGCTTGTGCTCGAGCACGACCGGCTCGAACCGCATCATCACTTCCGCGGTCTGCACGGAATGCGTGCCGGAGCCGACGTTCAGATTGACGTCCGGCTTCGGGAGGCCGAGGTGCTGAAAAAAAATGTCCGACATCGCCGCGTCGTAGTGCTGGCCGGTGTGCACCAGCACCTGCTCGACGCCCCGGGCCGCGAGTGCCGCGAGCACCGGCGCTGCCTTCATGAAATTCGGCCGCGCGCCGATGACGTGCAGGACTTTCATACTTCGGCAGTCCGACCGGTGAGCAGGCTCTCGTGCGCGGCGAGCGTGGCGCGCGTGGAGTGCACGAGCTCATCGAACGCGATCGGCGCCGGCGCGCCGGCGGTAACGTGTCTGGCGATCGCTTCCCACTCCGCGCGATGCCCTTTGTCCTGCCGCAGTCGCGAGGTCATGTTGGTCGCTTTCGCGCCGTTCTGAATGTGCAGCGCGCGATAGTCGTCGAGGCGCGCGGCGAGCCCGCCGCCGAATGCTTCGATCGACTCTTTGCCGAACGAGCGCGCACCGTTCGCAACGTAGATGACGGTGCCGAGCGAGCCGTTCTCGAATTCGAGCGTGACCTGGAAATTGTCCTGGCGATAGCGCCCGCTGTCCGGCAACAACCGCGTGGTGGCGGTGCGCACTTTCGAGCCGGCGAGGTCGATCAAGAGGTCGATGAAGTGGCAGCCTTCACCGCGCAGACGGCCGCCGCCCTGCTCGGGATCGTGCAGCCAGTGGTTGGCGGGGATGAAGCCGGCGTTGACGCGATAGGTGAGCATCAGCGGCTCGCCGACGCCGCGCAGCGCGTTCCGCAACGCGACCACCATCGGCGCGAAGCGCCGGTTGTAGCCGACCATGAGCATGCGCGAGCCGTCGTACGCGGCGCTGATGGTCTCGAGCTCTTCGTGCATCAGGCAGAGCGGCTTCTCGACGAAGACGTGCTTCCCCGCTTCGAGCGCGCTGACCACCTGCCGCGCGTGCAGGTTGTGGCGCGTGAGGATGGCCACGGTGTTGATTTGCGGTTCGGCGAGGATCGCGTCGGAACCGGACGCACACCATTTGAACCCGAACTTCGAAGCGGCGCTGCGTGCGGTCACGCCGGCGCCGCTGGCGATGCCGCGGAGTTCGAGCGCGTCGATTTTTTTCATCGCCGGCAGCAGCACGTTCGTGGCGAACAGGCCGGCGCCGAGCATGCCGACACGCACCTGGTCGTCGCGCTTCGTCGCGGCGCGTGTGTCGGTCGCACCTGGGTTGACGATCTGCTTCAGCGGCTGCGGATCGGTCGTGTAGTTGAGGAGCACGCCCAGGAACTTCTCCTGCGTGCGGCCGAGGATCAGGTCGTAGGCGGCGTTCGCATTCTCGATCTCGAAACGATGCGAGATGAGCGGCGCGACGTCGACGGCGCCGGTTGCGACGAGCTGCGCGAACGCCTGCATGTTCCGGTTCTCGGTCCAGCGGACGTAGCCGTACGGATAGTCGTTCCCCTTCTCTTCGTAATCGAGGTCGTAGCGCCCGGGGCCGTACGAGCGCGAGATCACGAAGTCGATCTCTTTTTCAAAGTAGACCTTGCGCGGGAGATTCGTGCCGACGACGCCGACGCTGACGACGCGGCCGCGGCTGCGGGCGATGTCACCCGCGAGCGTGACCGGCTGGTCGCTGCGTGTATCGGCAGTGATGAGCACCGTGTCGGCGCCATTGCCGTTCGACGCGGCGGCAATGCGCAGCGCGAGCTCGGCGGGATCGGTTCCGCACCATTCGGCGCCGCTGCGCATTGCGAGCTCGACGCGGTCCTGCTGCGGATCGGTTCCGAACACGCGTGCGCCGGCGGCGCGCAGCATCTGCACGGTGAGCTGACCGACCAGGCCGAGGCCGACGACGGCCACGACGTCGCCGAGCTGCACCTGCGCGACGCGGATGCCGTGCAGCGCGATCGCGCCGACGGTGGTGAACGCGGCGTGATCGAAGCTCACGCTGTCCGCGACTTTCACCGCCAGATTGCGCGGCACGGAGATCATCTGCGCGTGCACGGCGAAACCGCCGCCGGCGCAGGCGACGCGGTCGCCGATGCGGAACTCCGAGACTTCACGTCCGACGTCGACCACCACGCCGGCGGCCGAGTAGCCGAGGGGCATGTCTTCGTCGAGACGGTTGCGGACGGAGTTGATCGTGTCGAGCACGCCGTCGCGTTTCGCTTTGTCGATGACCTGGCGCACCAGATCGGGGCGCGAGCGCGCTTTGTCGACGAGACTCTTTTCGGCAAAGCCGACGATGTTCTTTTCGGTACCGGCGGAGACGAG
>DASVRB010000428.1:0-3847 GCA_036388835.1 Thermoanaerobaculia bacterium
GCAGTGGCGTGGCTGGGGGATCGAGCTCAATGACGACGATTTCGTCCGCGCCGCGGCCGCCCTCCTGACGAAACAGGCGCTCGGCATTACGGATGATGCGAATCTCGCCGACGCGATTCGCGGGCGCTCCGGCAAAGACGCGCCGCCGCTCGCGATTGCGATGCCCGCGCGCCCCCAGGGCAATGCCGCGGCGCTGCGCGACATCTGGAGGTCTGCAGTCGACGCGGCCGGTCCACGCTTCGAGCTGCGGCTCGAAGACGCCGCGCTCGCGGCGATCGTTGCGCATCCTGATGTTCGCGCCTCGTCCGTCTTCCTCCGCGACGACACTCCGCAAGCGAAAGTCGTCCTCGACTGGCCGTTGCGCATCGGCATCCTCCCCGATGCACGCGCCGCTGAAGCAGAAGCGATCGTCGCGGGATGCCACTGGCCGCATCTCGTCGAAGTGGTGCGCCTCGGCGCGACGAACACCGAGTGCGAACTGCTCCTCATGCCGAGCGGCGTGTCCGCCGCGGGCGCCGCGCTTCTCCAGCATCGGCATCCGCTGCACGCGGACGTCGTCGTCGTTCTCGGCACGCCCGATCTCCGCGCGGGCAACTGGATGCCGTTCCTGCAGACGATGCGCGATCAGGCAAATGCGGCCGGCATCGTCGTCGCGTCGGCGTCGCGCGATCGGCGTGCCGCCTGGTTCAACGAGCTGATTCGGCACCTCGCGCACGACGAGCCGTTCGACGTCGCGGTCTTCAGCGCCGCGATGGGCATCGCGTCGCCGCTGTTCCTCGCTTCGCGGCGACTCGTCGATGTGAGCCGCATCTCCCATCGCGTCGACGAGGTCGTGGAACAGATGGCCGCAGCGGAGGCGCCCGCGGAGAGCGCCGACACTGTCTATGAGCTCGGCCTGGACCGACCGAGCACTCGCGCGATCACCGCCTCCCCGTCTGGCGTCGAAATGCTTCGCGCGCGTACGCGCAATTTCGACGCGGAGCTCCACGGCGCCACCGGCTACGTCGAGTTCAAACGCGTCACGCTACCCGAGCTGCGCATCCCGATGGCCGCCTCTCGCACGCGAGCACCGAAACGCAAACGCCAGGTCATCGCAACCACGAGAGCGGACGGCAAAAAGCGCACGACGCTGGCTCGCGACACGAGCTACTCCATCGACGTCCGCATCGGCTATCCCGCCGCGAACGAAACCGCCGGTCCCACCTTTCGCGACGACCTGCTTCCCGAGCGGCCTGACGGCCATCGGTTGCGCGTCGTCTTCTCACCGCTTCCGCAAACATCAGACGAAGAGATCCGCCAGCCGTCCTCGCGGCAGATCTGGCTTCCGCGCGCCGGCGAAAGTGAGAGCGCCACCTTTCACTTCCACACCGGCAAGGCCGATGCGTTCGGCGCACGCATCGTCATCCTCTTCGAGAACCGCGTGCTGCACACGTTGCGTTACGGCGCGAAACTCGATCAGGAATCGCCGATCGCGCTCAAAGAGGAGCTCAACCTCGCCGACCTTGCGCAACTCGATCGCTACGACCGCTTCGAAGCGGCGCTCGTCGTCAACGACACCGCCGGCGCGATGGGCGTCCTCGCCATCGCCGATGAGGAAGCGAGCTACACCGCCCCCGCCGGCCTCACCGGCGAGATCGCGAAAATGTCCGAGCTCCTCACAAGCGTCACGGAACGCGAGAAGCTGCCGAAAACGATGAGCGATCCGGCACTGCTGCCGGTGCTCTTCAAGCTCGCGAATCGCGGTCACACATTGTGGAAGACGCTCAATCTGACGAAGAACGCGCCGCGCGTCGCAGAAGCGGGACGCATTCATGTCGTCGCCGCGCATCCGGGCGAGCTGCTTCCGATCGAGTTTCTCTACACCCGCGCCGCGCCGGAAAAGGAAGCGCTCTGCACGCACGCCGCGGCCGCGCTCGCGGCCGGCGATCGCAAGGCGCGCTGCGGATCGGCGGACGTGAGCCAGGAGCTCTGCGCGACAGAGTTCTGGGCCTTCAATCGCGTCATCGAGCATCACCCCTTCAACGATCCGCCCACCGACCCGAGCACCGCCGCGCTCCCGCTCTTTCGGAAAGCGCTCCTCGGCGTCAGCGAGAACGTCCGCAAGCAGGACGCGACCAAACTCGCAAAGGCGCTCGAGAAGCTCACCGGCGCCGACGTCACCGTCGCGAAGAATTGGACCGAATGGAAAGCGGCCATCCGCGACGAAGAGCCGTCGCTGCTCGTGCCGCTTCCCCACTCCGAGCCGGAACATCCGACGACCGAAATGCCCGCGCTCGAGATCGGTGGCGATCTCACTTCGGTGGGCTGGATCAAGCCCGAGCACGTGACGAAGCCGGGGGTCACACCGCCGATCGTCCTCCTCCTCGGCTGCACGACGACGATCACGGAATTGCCGTTCCAGAACTTCGCCGAGGCGTTCAAACGGGAGGGGGCGGCGGTAGTGATCGGGACCTTGTCGATCGTGCTTGGGCGTCATGCAGCGACGTTCGCGATCGAGCTGCTCAAACTGCTGCACGCGTCCGCCGGCAAGGGAGTGAAGTTCGGCGACGTGCTGCTCGACGCGCGGCGGCGCCGCGTCGCCGCGGGAGATCCGTTCGCGCTGTCTCTGATTGCGTACGGCGACGCATCCATCACGCTGTGAGGAGAAAAACGATGTTCCAGGTAACCATGCTTCCGGCCGATCACGGCGACTGCATCTGGATCGAATACGGCAGCGCGAACGCGCCGAAACACATGCTCATCGACGCCGGCACCGCCGGCACATACAAGCGCCTCAAGGCGGCGATCCGCGAGCGCTTCGGCTCAGGACGCGCGCACTTCGAGCTGTTCGTCATCACGCACATCGATGAGGACCACATCGGCGGTGCGGTGCCGCTGCTCGAAGACGAGGAAGTGACGTTCGGCGATGTCTGGTTCAACGGCTGGGACCAGATCACTGAGAATTACCCGAAAGACCGGCTGGGCGAGAAACAGGCAGAGCTCGTCAGCGACAGCATCAAACGCCGCAAGCTGCCGTGGAACACGCCGTTCGGCACGACGGCGGACGGGAATGCAAAAGCGGTCGTGATCGAAGAAGGGCCGAAGACGATCGCGGTCGGCGATTTGAAACTGACGCTCCTGTCGCCCTATCGCGAACAACTGCACGCGCTCGTGCCGAAGTGGGTGAAGGAACTGAAGAAGGCCGGCCTCGTCGACGCGAACGGCAATCTGCTGCGCCCAGCCGAGCGCGCCCGCCGTATTCGCGACGCCCTCGGCGTCCCGACGATCAACATCGCGAAACTTCTCGCCGCGCGGTTCGAGCCCGATGCCTCCGAGGCCAACGGAAGCAGCATCGCCTTCCTGCTCGAATACAAAAAGACCCGCGCGCTCTTCACCGGAGACGCGCACGTGCCGGTGCTGATGCAGTCGCTCGAGAAAGTGAGCAAAGCGAAGCGTCGCATCGATCTGCTGAAGCTCCCCCATCACGGCAGCAGCGGCAACATCAGCGACAAACTGCTGGAGATGATCGAGTGCCCGCGGTTCCTCGTCTCCACCAGCGGCGCCCGCTTCAAACATCCCGACCTGCACGCACTCGCCCGCATCGTCGGCCGAAAGAACGCCAACCCTGAGCTGATCTTCAACTACGAAAGCGCGTTCACAAAGCCGTGGAAGAGCCCGACCCTGCAACGGAAGCACGGCTTCACCACCGTCTATCCCGAACAGAAAGAAGGTGGCTGCACCGTCGTGCTCTGACGACGGGCAAGCCCCGCAGCAGAAACGTGCGGCCTCTCGGCGCGCGGCGAGGCGCCGTTGCGCGGTCGTCTGTCACGAGCTAGTGTGCTGACGAACTATGCCGCGACCAAAAACC
>DASVRB010000429.1:0-9104 GCA_036388835.1 Thermoanaerobaculia bacterium
CCGACCGGAGTAAAAGCGGCGACTGGCGTCGCCGCACTCCAAATCAGCGCGCGATTCACTTCGGCAGTCGCCGCGGATTCCTCATCAACGTGGCCATTTCGCGGACGGCGGCGTCGAGTCCGACCAGCGAGGCGCGGGCGATGATGGAGTGGCCGATGTTCAGCTCTTCGATCTCCGGCACGGTCGCGATCGCATCGATGTTGCGGTAGGTGAGGCCGTGGCCGGCGTAGACGCGCATACCGAGTTTCTTCGCGGCGCGCGCGGCGGTGGCGATTTTCTCGAGCTCCGCCGGCCAGTTGCCGCTCTTCCACGCATCGGCGAATTTGCCGGTGTTGATCTCGATTTTCGGCGCGCGCAGCTTGTGGCACTGGCGGATCTGTTCGAGGTCGGGATCGACAAACACCGAGACATCGATGCGCGCGTCGAGCAGTTGCGCGATCACTTTCTCGACGTTCCCCGAATGCAGGACCACGTCGAGCCCTCCCTCGGTAGTGATCTCATCTTTGCGCTCCGGCACGAGCGTCACCTGATCGGGTTTGATGGTCTGGGCGATGCGCACCATTTCGCTGGTGCCGGCCATCTCGACGTTGAGGTGCGTGGTGACGGTGCGGCGCAGCAGCTCGACGTCGCGATCCTGAATGTGGCGGCGGTCGCCGCGCAGGTGCACGGTGATTCCCTGTGCGCCGGCCAGCTCGCAGATCATGGCCGCCGCGACCGGATCCGGCTCGTCGGTTTTCCGCGCCTCGCGAATGGTGGCAATGTGATCGATATTGACGGCTAACCGCATGCCCGGAAGGTTAGCAGGCCGCGCACGCGTCATAGTTGCGCTGTCATAGTTCGGGCCGCGGAATGCCGATAAGCTGGCCGCGTTTGAAGTAGCCGCAATGCTCTATCGCTTCGAAAATGTCGAGAAATCGTATGGTCCGCACGACGTGCTCAAAGGCGCGACGTGGCAGCACAATCCCGGCGAGCACGTCGGCCTGGTCGGCCGCAACGGCGCCGGCAAGACGACGCTCTTCCGCCTGCTCCTGAAACAGGAAGAGCCCGACCGCGGGCAGATCATGCGCTCGTCCGGCATGACCATCGGCCACGTCGGGCAGCACCTCGACGCCGAGCCCGGAATGTCGCTCTTCGATTTCGTCGAGACCGCGTTCGCCGAGGTGTTGCGCATCGAGCGGAAAATGCGCGCGATCGAGCACGAGCTGGCCGACGCGAGCAAGCCGGCGTCCGAGCACGAGCGCCTGCTCGACAAATACTCCGAGCTCCAGCACGACTACGAACATGCGGATGGCTACACCCTGCACGCGGAGGTCGAGCGCGTCCTCTCCGGCGTCGGTTTCAACGACAAAAAAGAGTGGGAGCGGCCGATTCACGAGTTCAGCGGCGGCCAGCAGAACCGCGCCATGCTCGCGCGCGTGCTCCTGACCAAAGTCGACCTGCTCCTCCTCGACGAGCCGACCAACCATCTCGACCTCAAAGGCATCGACTTCCTCGAAGAGTTCCTGCAGGACTTCAAGGGAAGCTATCTCCTCATCTCGCACGACCGCACGTTCCTCAACCGCACCGTGTCGAAGATCGTCGAGCTCGCACATGGGCGGCTGGTCGAGTACCACGGTAATTACGAGAAGTTCCTCCAGCTCCGCGCCGAGCGGATGGAGAAGATGGCCAAGGATTACGAGCGCCAGCAGGAGTTCATCGCCGAGACGCAGGACTTCATCCGGCGCAATCTCGCGGGACAGAAAACGAAGCAGGCGAAGTCGCGGCGCAAGCAGCTCGAAAAGCTCGATGAAGTCGATCGTCCGGAGACGGATGAGACGCTCGCAAAGTTCAATCTCGACGGCGGCGCGCGCTCCGGCGCAATCGCCATGACCGCCGATCGCGTCACTGCCGGTTACCCGAACAAGACGGTGGTCGAGAACTTCAGCATCCAGATCCGGCGCGGCGAGCGTTACGCGATCATGGGGCCGAACGGCTCCGGAAAATCGACGCTGCTCAAGACGTTCGCGGGCCGCGTGTCGCCGCTCGACGGCACGCTCTCTTACGGCCACAACGTGCAGGTCGGTTACTACGATCAGACTCTCGGCGATCTGAGTCCGAAGGGGACGGTCATGGACGAGATCTGGAACCTCGACATCACCCAGACCGAGGAAGAAGTGCGGTCGTATCTCGCCCAGTTTTCGTTCTTTGGGGACGACGTCTTCAAGAAAACGCGCGATCTTTCCGGCGGTGAAAAAGGACGTCTCGCGCTGGCGAAAATCGTCTTCCGCGGCGGCAACGTCATGCTCCTCGACGAGCCGACGAACCACCTCGACGTCTACACGCGCGAAGCGCTCGAAGAAGCGCTCGAGAACTTCACCGGTGCGCTCATCGTCGTCTCGCACGACCGCTACTTCGTCGATCGCGTGGCCGAGAACATCATGGTCGTCGAAGACGGCGAGGCGGAGGTCTACTCCGGCAATTACAGCGAGCTGGTGGCGCGGATGAAAGAAGGACTGGCGGCCCCGATCAAAGCAGATTTGCCAAGGCCGACGTCCAGTGGAGCGGCGGCCGCTCCGGCCGCCGACAAGACGCGCGCCGCAAAACCGGTGGCCGAAGCGGCCACCGCTCCACCGCCGAAGCTGGTGATCGATCGCGCGGAACAGAAGAAGCGCGAGAAGCGGATCAAGAAAATCGACGAAGAGATCGCGCAGCTCGAAACGCGCATCGCCTCGGCGGAAGGAGAGCTCGAGCGCAACGACCTCCTGCTCTGTTCCGAGGAAGTGTTCCGCGACGGCGAGAGGGTGAAGAAAATCCAGCAGCAGAACCACGACCTGAAGGCGATGATCGATCTGCTGACCGGCAAGTGGGAAGGGCTGTCGCGCGAGAAGGACGAGCTCGAGGCGGCGCCGGTCTGATGGAAGCCGCGATCATCGCCGTCGGCTCGGAGATGCTCGGGCCGGTCCGCGTCGACACGAACTCACTGAAGATCACGGCCGCGCTGGAGACGTACGGCATTGCGCTGGTGCGGAAGTCGATCGTCGGCGATCGGCTCGACGACCTGGTCGACGAGATCCGCTCGTCGCACGCTCGCGCCGACATTCTCGTCATCACCGGCGGCCTCGGGCCGACGGAAGACGACCTGACGCGCGAGGCGCTGGCGAGTGCATTCGGGCTGGCGATGGAGATCGAGCAATCGATCATCGACAAGCTCGAGGCGCGCTTCGCAGCGCGCGGCTGGAAGATGCCGGAAGTGAACAAGCGGCAGGCGAACGTGTTCGCCGGCCAGACCACGCTCGCGAACGAGCGCGGCACCGCGCCCGGCTTCCACATCGAGAGCGGCGGCAAACATGTGTGGGTGTTTCCGGGCGTGCCGCACGAACTGGAGTGGATGGTCGCGACCTACTTTGCGCCGTGGCTGCAGGAGATCAGTGGCGGACGTGCGCGGTATCGACGCGTCGTGAAGATCGCCGGCATCACCGAGTCCGGCGTCGAAGAAAAACTGCAGCCGTACTACGCGCAACATCCCGGCGAGCTGGTGACGATCCTCGCGAGCTCCGGCCACGTCGAGATTCACCTGCACGCCGACGGCAGTGAAGAGGAAGCGCAGGCGCTGATCGCGACGCGCGAGCGCGAGCTCGTCGAGATTTTCGGCACGCGCATCTTCGGCTACGACGACGAGACGCTGGAGAGTGCGGTCGGCGCGCTGCTGCGCGCACGCGGCGAAACCGTCGCGACTGCAGAGTCGTGCACCGGCGGTTTGCTCGGCTCGCGCATCACCGATGTTTCCGGCAGCTCGGCGTACTACATGGGCGGCGGCGTCTGCTACACCGCGGCCGCGAAGATGGCGATCGCGGGCGTCAATGCCGCGCTCATCGCCGCGCATGGAGAAGTATCGGAAGAAGTCGCGATCGCACTCGCGCGCGGCATCCGCGAGCGCTTCAGCACGACCTGGGGTGTCGGCGTCACCGGCATCGCCGGCCCGACGGGCGGCACTCCCGAAAAGCCGGTCGGCACCGTCCACATCGCAGTCTCCGGCCCGAACGGCGACACGCACCGGCGCATCCTCTGGCAGGGACCGCGCACGATCGTGAAGTGGTACGCGACCCAACAGGCGCTCGATCTGCTGCGCCGGGCGGTGTTGACGCATCCACACGAATAGCGATATCGAACGGACTCCGCGACCATTCATGCTGAGAGTTCGTTTCCGGATCGTGACTCCAGGCCGCGGCGGAGGGCCGCTACATTGTCCTCATTCCCCGTTGCGCACGATCCACCAGACGTGAGAGCCCGACTCTCCCGGCGCCGCGATTCATGGAGACGATCAGATGACTCGAGCATTCCTCGCGCTGCTGCTCATTACTGCACATTTGCCGCTCGCCGCTGCGCCGCGCAGGAGGGCCGTGCGGCATCCGTCGCCGCCGAGCGCGCCAGCGGCCATCGTGACAGCGGCAGAGCAGGCGGCCGAAGCGGCGTTGAAGGCGGGCGCGCCGGCGGTTCAGATCGCGGTGTCCGAGCGCGGTCACATCATCTACTCGGCCGCATTCGGACTCAGCGATCGAGAGGCCGCGACCGCTGCAACGCCGCAATCCGTGCTGCAGATCGGCTCGGTCACCAAGCAATTCACGGCAGCGGCGATTCTTCGCCTGGCCGAGCGCGGGGCGCTGACACTCGACGATCGGATCGAAAAGTACGTACCTGAGTTCAACACGCGTGGAGCGACGATCACACTGCGCCATCTCCTGACGCACACGTCGGGAGTGACCGGGCTTCCACCCGCCGAATACTCGCCACTCACCCGTGCGCAATACATGACGCTCGTCAATAGCGGGCCGCTCGCGTTTACGCCTGGCAGCAAGTTCAGCTACAGCAACGCGGGCTACAGGCTGCTTGGCTATGCGATCGAATCGATTACCGGCAGGTCGTTCGCCGATTTCATCCACGGTGAGTTTGCGTTGCCGCTCGGGCTCCTCGATACAGGAGTGTGTGGAACGTTCAACCTGCCGATTCCGGACGGGTACGGGCTAGTACAGGGGAAATGGGTGAGGGTCCCGGCAATCGAGATGTCGGTTCCGTTCGCGGCCGGCTCGCTCTGCTCCACTGCCTCCGACCTCGTTCGGTGGTCGCACCTCCTCGCAACCGGCCGTGTCATGTTGCCTTCCTCGTACGCGACGATGACCACCGCCCCACTGCTCACAGACAATACCCTGGCGCCGTACGGGCTCGGCGTCTCCCTGCTGAAACAGCTGGGCCGTCCGGCCGTGTCGCACACCGGCGGAATCCCTGGCTTCCAGAGCTCCCTCCTCTACTTCCCCGATCGCGAGATGGCCATCGCCGTCATCGTGAACGCGCTGCCCACGCCCGCCGCCGTCAGTGCGCATGGAATCGCCCTGACCGTCGCGGGCGCTGCGGTGGCAACGCAGTAAATCGGAGTGTCACGAGTGCCGTAACGACACGGTCGGCGGGCTAAGAGCCCGCCGCTCCACCGGAGCGTGTTGACGGATACACACGAAGAGTCCACATTGTGTGTATGAAGCGCACGAATGTGATTGTCGATGAAGAGCTGCTGGAGGAGGCGCGGGTTGTCACTGGGGAACGAACCTACTCCGGTGCGATTGCGAGAGCGCTCGAGGAGATCGTGCGCAGGAAACGATTTGAGCGCGCGTTTGTGACGTTCTCGGAGCGCGTTCGGAGCGACGACATGTTCCGGCCTGGATTCGTCGAAGAGAACTGGCCGGAGGTCGCCGAGGAGTACGACCGCGCGCTCAAACCGAAAAAACGTTCGGCACATGAGAAGCGGGTGCCGCCTTCCAAAAAGAAGACTGGCCGTGCTGCTCGTTGATTCGAGCGCCTGGATCATCGCCGGCCTCAGGCCGGAGGTGTTGCGCGGCCTGTCAGACGAGAGTCTGGCGGTCTGTCCGCCCGTCATGCAGGAAGTTTTGCGCGGATCACAGCATCAGAAGGCGTTTCGCGAGACCCGTCTGATGTTCCTGCATCTCGTCATCCTCGATGCGCCGACACCACTCGAACGCTATGAACAAGCCGCGCAGCTTTACATCGAGTGCCGCGACGCGGGAGTCACTCCACGCAACAGCTTCGACTGCCTCATCGCCGCAACCGCGATGGCGCATGACGCAACGGTCCTTCATCGCGACGCCGATTTCGATCACATGGCGCGCGTGCTACCGCTGAAGGCGCAACGGATCTAGCTTCCTACCCGTTCCTGAGCCGCAACACGTTCGAGATGACGTCGTTGTAGAGCACGACCAGCATCAGCGTGGCGAGGACGGCGAAGCCGGCTTGCTGGATCCGCTCTTTGACGTTGAGGGAGAGGTCGCGGCGGGCGACGCCTTCGATGAGCAGGATCATGATGTGGCCGCCGTCGAGGACGGGGATGGGGAGGAGGTTCATGACTCCGAGCTGCAGGGAGATCATGGCCATGAGGCCGATCAGGGGAAGCCAGCCCTGGCGGAACATTTCGCCGGAGATGCGGGCGATGTTGACCGGGCCGCTGAGCTCTTTGACGCTCCCTTCCGGACGGAAGAGGCGGCCGAGCGCGGACATGGCCAGCTTGAGCATCTTCCAGTTTTCTTCGACGCTGTAGCGGAGCGCGGGGATGAAGGCGAGCTTGAGGATTTTCGTCGGCGGCACGATGCCGCGCGAGACCTCCAGTTGCGGTTCGCTCGACGGTGGGAGGGTGATGCGCACCGAGCCGTTGGCGCGGGCGACGTCGAGCGCGAGCGGCGCCGTTTTCGCGGCGTCGGAGATGACGGCGAAGTCTTCCATGGCCCGCACCGGCTTTCCGTTCGCGCTGATGATGCGATCGCCCGATTTCAGCCCCGCGCGCGCGGCGGGGGAGTTCGGCTCGACGCGTCCGATCAGCGGCTCGGTTCCGAAGGAGATGCCGGCGCGGCCGATCGGACCGTAGTCGCCGTTCTCGCGCGCCGGTGTGAGAGTCGTGGTCTGCCTCGCGCCGTTGCGCTCGTAGACGACCTGCAGCGGCGTGCCGGCGTTCATCGCCACGATGGTGCGGAGGTCGTGAAAGTCGTTCACCGGCTCGCCTTTGATGCTGACGATCCGGTCGCCGGTGCGCAGGCCCGCCTTCTCCGCCGGGTCCCCCGCGATGACGCCGCCGATGATCGGTTGGGTGATGCGCTGCTCGATGCCGACCATCACGATCGCGGCCATGAAGGCGATGGCGATCACGATGTTCATGAACGGTCCGGCGAACAGAATCAGAAACCGCTGCCACTTCGGCTTGGAGAGGAATTCGTCGGGATTCCCGGTCAGGTTTTCTTCGGCGGCATCGCCGGCCATGCGCACGTAGCCGCCGAGCGGAATGAGCGAAACGCGGTAGTCGGTGTCGCCGTGCTTGAAGCCGAAGAGGCGCTTGCCGAAGCCGAACGAAAAGACCAACACCCGGACCTTGAAGAACTTCGCGACGAAGAAATGTCCCGACTCGTGAGCGAAGATCAGGAAGCCGAGGACGAGAACGACGGCGAAGAGGTTGGTGGCGATTTCGTTCATGAGAAAGCTAGCGGGTCAGTGCAACATCAATTCCGCGCGCCTCGTTCCGGGCCCAGGCATCCCACGCCAGCGCATCGTCGACGGAGTTGATCGCGCTGACCTGCCCGGCGTGCCGGTCGAGCACGCGTCGCACAATGTCTACGATCCCGGTGAACGGAAGTTCTCCCGCGAGAAAACGCTCCACACCGATCTCGTTCGCGGCATTGAGCACGGCCGGCATGGAGCCGCCGGCGCGCGACGACTCGTAAGCGAGCGCGACGGCGGGGAAGCGCTCGGGATCGACCGTCAGAAAGTCGAGCGTGCGCAGCTTCGCCAGGTCGAGCCGTCCGAACGGCGCGGCGACGCGATCGGGATAGAGCAGCGCGTACTGAATCGGGAACTTCATGTCGGTCGTCGAGAGCTGCGCGACGATCGAGCCGTCGACGTACTCGACCATCGAGTGGACGATCGACTGCGGGTGGATGACGATGTCGATCCGGTCGACATGCACGTCGAACAGGTGATGGGCTTCGATCACCTCGAGGCCTTTGTTCATCATCGTCGCGGAGTCGATCGAGATCTTGTTGCCCATCCGCCAGGTCGGATGCGCGAGCGCGGCGTCGATGGAGATGTCGCCGAACGTCGCGAGATCGCGATTCAGAAACGGGCCGCCCGAGGCCGTCAGAATGATGCGCTGGACCTCGGAATGCGCGCCGCAGCGCAACGCCTGATGCACCGCGTTGTGCTCCGAGTCGACCGGCAGAATCTCGCCGCCGAATTCGCGTGCGGCGCGCGTCATCACATCGCCCGCGGCGACGAGCACTTCCTTGTTCGCGATGCAGACGCGCTTCCCGCCGCGCAGCGCTTCGTACACCGGCGGGATGCCGGCCGCGCCGACGATGGCGGCGATCACGGCGTTTGCGGACGACATCGCCGCGACCGCGCACGCCCCTTCGATGCCGGGGATGATCTCGACCGGATAGCTGACCATGCCGCGCAGTCGTTCCGCGTCGGCGGCGCTGCGGACGGAGACGAGCTCGGGGCGATAGCGCTCGACCTGGTCCGCGAGCAGCTCGACGTTCGCGCCGGCCGCGAGGCCGACCACGCGCAGTTTTTCGGGAAACGCGTCGACGACCGCGAGCGTGCTGCGGCCGACGCTGCCTGTGCTGCCGAGAATGGAAATCGATTTCATCGGTCTGTTTTCAAGCGACGCTGCGTCGCGCGGCGGGCAATCAGCCGCTCATGATGTCGAGCGTGCGGAAGCCGTGCACGATCAGCGTCCAGTAGCAGTAGAGGATCGGGGCGGTGAAGAGGATGGAGTCGAAGCGGTCGAGAAAACCGCCGTGACCGGGGAGCAGCGTGCCGGAGTCTTTCACGTCGGCGGAGCGCTTCCACATCGATTCTGCGAGGTCGCCGATCACACCGGCGACGGAGAGGATGATGCCGGCGATGATCGCGTGATGCAGCGGGAAGCGGTCGAAGAACGTGAAGTGAATGACCACCGCGGCGATGACCGAGGCGGCCACGCCGCCGAGCAGTCCTTCGATCGTTTTCTTCGGGCTGATGCGCGGCGAGAGCTTGTGCTTGCCGAACGTGCGACCTACGTAAAAGGCGGCGATATC
>DASVRB010000430.1:0-8283 GCA_036388835.1 Thermoanaerobaculia bacterium
AGCTGCAGAAAATCGGCTTCGTTGTCCACGCGCAGCGCCCGCACGTGGTCGAGCGGCTTCTTGTGACTGGCGGCCGCGTATCGCAGCGCACCGCCGGCCGCACCGATGCGCGCGTCGGCCCCTTCCAGCCCAAAACCACGCAGCGACTGCGTGCCGAAATGCTTAGTCAGGTAATCGTGCGAGCCGGCCGTTTCGAACAGTGAGGCCTCGACCGGCGTGATCGGAATGGAAGCGAGCGAGTGGAGGTCAGGCAATCCTGCCTGACCGCTCTCCGTCACGGAGTCCCGCCGCCCCGGCGCGATCGACTGTCCTTCCACCTTCGGCACGATCGCCTCGCGCGGCGCAAAACGGGCGACGTCGTCGGCCAGACGCGCATCGCTCATCGAGCGATACGTGGTCACGAAAAAATCGCCGGTGGAAACGTCGAGATACGCGGCGCCGACTTCGCCGCCATCGTTCGGCACGAGCGCAACGAGATAGCAGTTGTCGCGCTCGACGATGGACGAGTCGGTGGCGGTGCCGGGCGTGACGATGCGCACGATCTCGCGGCGCACCAGCCCCTTCGCCGCCGACGCTTCTTCTGCCTGCTCGCAGATCGCCACTCTCAATCCGTGGCGAATGAGTTTGGCGATGTACCCCTCGGCCGCGTGATGCGGAACGCCGCACATCGGCGTCTCGTACTCCTGCCCCTTGTTCCGCGCCGTCAACACCAGATCGAGCAGCGGCGCCGCAGTCTCGGCATCCTCGAAAAACATCTCGTAGAAATCACCGAGCCGATAGAAAAGGATCGCGTCCGGCACCTGCCGCTTGATCTCGAAATACTGCTCGAGCATGGGGGTGAGCTTGGTGATGGGGCGGGAGGACATTCGTGTGGTCTCTCGAGTTTATCCCGAGCGAAGCGAGGGATCTCGGGTGATACCGCGTCTGCGCTGCCTGTCGCGTCGGCCGTCGCGGCGGAACCGGAGATCCTTCGCTTCGCTCAGCATAAATTCGGGGTCGTTCAGAAAGGCCGCCGCACTCTCAGCAACTCCCCCGTCTCGAGATCGAGCTCCACCACCACCGCCTCGCGCAGACGCGTATGCGGCACTTTGTCGAGCAACACGATCCAGCGATCCTCGGCTGCCCCTTCGCCGCGGCGCGCGCGGGCCACGTGCACGACCTCGTGCTCGCGCAGTCCGCGCTCGCACGCGACGGCGAGCGCCATCTGTCCCGCTTCGATGGAGAGAACGCGTCCCTTCGGACGCGAAGGATCTTCGAGGCCGGAGAGTGCGAAAAAGAGAATCGCGCAGAGCGCAATCCAGCCGAGGTAAAGCGGCCACCAACGCCGCGGACGTCGAAACACGGCTGCTATCATACGGATCGTGACTCGCGAGGAAATCGAGCGCCAACTGGTCGCGATCGTGCGTCAGGAAAAAGACGTCGCGGACGACCTCCTCAAGCCCGAAACCCCTCTCGCCGATGCCGGCATCGACTCGCTCGACGCGCTGACCATCCTCTTTGCCGTCGAAGAGCACTTCCACATCTCCATCCCCGACGATCGCGCCCGCACCATGAAGACCTTCGGCGACATGATCGACATCGTGGCCGACCTGGCCGGTCGGGATTGAGGATGAAGGATTGAGGATTGAGGATGAAGACCTCAGTACAACGCCATGACTGACCCGTCGTCGTCATCCTCAATCCTCAATCCCCAATCCTCAATCCGCGACGCTGCGCGTCGCGTAGTGATCACCGGCATCGGCATCGTCTCGCCGTTTGGGCGCGGAAAGACCGCCGCACTCGACGCGCTGCGCACGGCGCGGAGCGGAGTGCGGGTGATCACGAGCATCGACACATCGGGGCTCACCTGCCGCATCGCCGGCGAGGTGCCGGCGGAGGCGCACGAGGGACTGCATCGCGGCAACGATCGCTTTACTCGCTTCGCGCTGATCGCCTCTGAAGAAGCGGCGGCACAGGCAGGCGACCTCGGGTTGGATGAAGAGCGTGTCGGCGTGCTGATCGGCACCGGGCTCGGCGGATGCGAGACGCTCGACGGCAGCTACAAACGGATCTACGCCGATCACGCGCGCGTCGCGCCGATGTCGATTCCGATGTCGATGTACAACGCCGCCTCGGCCGCGGTCTCGACGAAGCTCGGCGCGAAAGGGATCTCCTACTCCGTCGTCTCCGCCTGCGCTTCGAGCGCACACGCGCTCGGCCTCGCCGCGCAGGCGATTCGCGCCGGCCAAGCCGACGCGGTCATCGCCGGAGGTGCGGACGCGCCGCTCGCGCAGGGGATCATCCGCGCGTGGGAGGCGCTGCGCGTGCTCGCAGTCGACAACGAGCAGCCGGAGGCGGCGTGCCGTCCGTTCAGCGCCGATCGCAAAGGAATCGTGCTCGCCGAGGGGGCGGCCGTATTCGTACTCGAATCATTTGAAAATGCGTCGTGGCGCGGCGCCGAGATCCTCGGCGAGATCGCGGGATTCGGCGCGACCAGCGACGCCGGCCACGTCACCGATCCGTCGTCCGACGGCGCCGCACGCGCCATGCGCCTTGCCCTGCGCGACGCGCATATGAACGCGGACGACGTCCACTACATCAACGCGCACGGCACCGGCACACGCGCGAACGACACCACCGAAACGCGCGCGATTCACGAAGTCTTCGGCAACGACACGCCGCCGGTGAGCTCGACCAAGTCGCTGCACGGCCACGCCATGGGTGCCTCCGGCGCGATCGAGATCGCCTCATCGATCCTCGCGTTGCGCGACGGCTTTCTTCCGCCGACCCTCAACCTCCACACACCCGATCCGCAATGCGACCTCGACTACGTCCCGAACACCGCGCGCGAGACAAAGGCAAGGACGTTCCTCTCGAACTCGTTCGGCTTCGGCGGGATGAATGCCGTGGTCGCGGTCAAGGTGTAGTTGAAGCGGGTTGTGGTGGAGCGGCGGGCTCTTATCCCGCCGCTCCACAAGATGAATCCGCGCGGCGGCCCCTGCGGTGGCAGTCGGTTTGCTACTCACTCTATGATTCGGTTCGGAGGCTGCGCTGTGATCGTAGAGAAGAAGCACCTGGAAAACTTCACGATTCTTTACGTGGAAGGGCTGATCAAACTCGGGGAAAGCGCCGAGTTTTTTTCTTCCGCGCTGGAAAATGTGCTCAAGAACGAGAGCACGAACGTCATCATCGATTTCACCAAGATCGACTACATCGACTCGACCGGTATTGGTGAGCTGGTCGGCTACCTCGGCAAGTTCACGGGGCAGAACCGCAAACTCATCCTCGTCAACCCGTCCGAACGGATCCAGAAACTGCTCAAGCTCGCCAAGCTCGACGCGGTCTTCAAGATCTACGGCACCGAGGAAGAAGCGGTCGCCGCCGAAAGCGGAACCCCGGCCCGCGCAAGCTGACGGCGTCGCGGTTAGCACCCGTTTCCCTTCGAAGGACAGGCTGTTCAGGCCTGTCCTTTTTCGTTTTGCGCTCGCGGAGTTCCTCGGAGTTCCTCGGTTCCTCGGAGTGCCTCGGTTGCTCGGTGCGTCGGTGCCTCGGGAGCAAGTGTGTTCGAGCCGATAAAAAGCAATGAAGATCCGAGCCACTCCGAGGAACTCCGAGGAACTCCGAGGAACTCCGAGGAACCGAGGCACCGAGGAACCGAGGCACCGCCACAAGTTAGACTGCGCGCCGCATGAGCATCCCCATGACCCGCGTGCTGCGCGGCGAGATGATCGAGTCGGTGCATCGCGGCTCGATTGCCGTCGTCGATGCGCGCGGGAAGCTCGTGGCGTTTGCGGGCGATCCGGCCACGATTTCCTGTCTCCGCTCAGCGGCCAAACCGTTTCAGGCCATTCCGCTGCTCGAGTACGGCGGGCGCGATGAGTACGAGTTGACGGATGAAGAGATTGCGCTCACCTGCGCGTCGCATGGCGGCGAGGCGCTGCATGTCTCCACCGCCGCCGCATTGCTGCGCAAAGGTGAGTTCGATGAGGAAGACCTCCTCTGCGGCGCGCACCTCCCCTTCGATGACAAATCGGCGGCCGACCTGCGGGTGTCGGGCGAGCCGGCGTCGGCGCTGCACAACAACTGCTCCGGCAAGCACGCCGGAATGCTGTTGGCCACGCAGGTCATGGACGCGCCGAGCGCGCGCTACATCGACGCCGCGCATCCGCTGCAGGTGCTGATGCGCTCGACGCTGGCCGACTTTGCGGGGTTGATCCCGGAAGAGGTGCCGTATGCGATCGACGGCTGCGGCGTGCCGGCATACTTTCTCTCGCTGCACCGCGCGGCGTTCGCGTACGCGCGGCTGATGGACGGCGCGATCCAGCGTTACGCCGACAGCGGCCAGTCGGTCGTGACTGCAATGACTTCGAATCCTCATTACGTCGCAGGCAACTGGAGCATGACCACGCCCCTCATGGCCGCGTTTCGCGGCGAGTTGCTGGCGAAAGAGGGAGCGGAAGGTTTTTATGCGATGGCCCTCGCTCCGTCGCTGGCCGCGGAGGTCGCAGGGAAATTGCGGCTGGCCGACGCGGGGGCGATCGGCATCGCGCTCAAGATCGAGGACGGCTCGATGGACCGCGGACGCAATCCCGCCATTCTTCACCTGCTCGAGCTCCTCGGCATCGACCTCGACGACCGCGCCGAATTGCAACCGTTTCGCGACTCCGCGGTGCACAATCACGCGGGCACTCTCGTCGGCGAAGTACGCGCCGAATTCGAACTGGAGATTTTATGAAGACCTACACATTCAAGAAGCGCCGCGCTTCCGCACTGCTGCTGCTCACGGCCGCTGCCGTCTGCACGCTTTTCGTCTCCTGTAAAACGGTCGGCGTCTCGATGACCCGCGGCGGCTACGCCGAAGTCTCGCCGCAGATTGCGAACGAAATGCTGCTCGACTCGCGACAGGTCGTCATTCTCGACGTCCGGCCGGCAACCGCGTATCGCGGCTCGCGCGGCTACATCGCCGGCGCCGTCAACGCGCCGTTCGACGCGATCGAGCGGCAGTTGCCGGAGCTGCTGCCGTATCAGAATCAGACCGTGCTCGTGTACGGCGAGACCGATTCCGACGGCTCGCTTGCCGCGCGCCTCCTCACGCTCGCCGGATTCCGAAACGTCGTGCATGTGGCGGGCGGCCTCAACGGGTGGATTGAGAACGGCTACCGCACTGTTAACGCCCGTTGATCATGAAACGGGCCTTCCTCGCTCTCACACTTTTCGTCTCCGCCACCGCTCACGCGCAGCGCATCGACGCCACGGCGCCGCTGCGAAACTACGCGTCGAAAGTGCTGCCGCGCTGCCCCGGCGGTGTCGTCACGGTCGAGCCGGTCCAGGGCGGCCCGGCGAACTTCACCGCCTACTCCGTGAGCGTCCGCTCGACGGACCAGTACTGCGGAACGCAGAAGTACCTCCTCCACTCCACGAAGACTCAGCAGGTCGTGGTCGGCAACGTCGTTCCGCTGCCCGCCGACAGCCGTCCGGCCGCGGTGCGCGTCACCGAGTACGCGACGCAGATGCTGAAGAAAGAGGTGAAAGGCACGATCGCTCCTTTCCCTCTGCCGGACGGATTGAAGGCCGTTTCGATCACGCGTGACACGCCGTACGGCCCCTTCGCGTATCAGGCCTTCATCGACCAGTCGGAGCAGTATCTGATCATCGGCATCCGCGGCTCGCTGCTGGCCGATCCGGCCAAGACGCTGCGTGAGACGCTCGGCTCCGCAAACGCGGCACGGCGCGGCACCGCGACGGCGCCGGTGGAGATTCTCGAGCTCTCCGATTTCCAGTGCCCGACCTGCGCAAAAGCGCACGAGAAGCTCGAACCGCTCATCCGCCAGAACCTCGGCAAGATGAATTACGTCCGCCTCGACCTCCCGCTCTTCGAGCATCACGAGTGGGCGCTCCCCGCCGCGATGGGCGCGCGGGCCATCCAGCGCGTCGCGCCGGCCAAGTACTGGGCGTACGTCGACTACATCTTCAAGAATCAGGAATCGATCGGCACCCGCAAGTTCGACGAGGTCTGGAACGACTACATCAGCGACAACGACATCGACGCCGCTGCCGTCAACAAAATCTACAGCTCGAAGACGGAACGCCAGGCGCTGCTCGATCAGGTCAGCCGCGCGTTCGCACTCGGCATCGCCTCGACCCCGACGTTCATCGTGAACGGCCAGATCATGGGCTTCGGCCCCGACGGCGCCTTCACGATCGAGCAGATCAGGAACGCCCTCGGCACCACCGCCGCCCCGGCAGCAGCGAAACCAGCCGCTGCGAAGAAGTCGGCCAAGGGGAAAGCGGCGGGGAAGAAGTCCTCGAAGAAGTAGTCGGTTAGCGTTGGTGTCAGGTGTCTGAGGTGTGCAGGCTTACGGCAAAAGCGAGTGAGCCACACACCTCAGCGCGTTGCTAGCTGGCGCATGTGCCGTCAGCCAAAAAACCACAGACAGCCGACACCCGACACCCACGAGCCGCAGGCGAGCGTCAACAGGCCCGACGCTCGCTACAACCCAAAACTCACCTTCGCCGCGTACGACCGCTCCTCCCCTTGCGTCGCTTCCACGACCAGCTTCGGGATGAACATGGAGATGCGCACGCCGAGGGTGTAGCGGTTCGAGTCCGCTTCGTCGGTGAACGTCAGGTTGCCGATCGACGCGTTCACACGCCCCTCGGCATCACTGCGCGCGCGGCCGATGGCGGCGTAGGGGGTAATCGGGCCGAATCCCTTCGAGAGGAACAGCTCGACGCCGTACGTCTTGAGGTCGTACTCCTCGACTCCCTGCAGCATCGAGTACGAGCCGCGCAGCGCGAGCGTCGGGCTGATCAGGCCACCATTGATGATCGGGATGTCGAGCGCGCCGCCGACGACTGAGATGTCGGTGTCCGGCACTTTCGCGTACGACGCCGACACGGTCGCGAGCGCAATGCCTTTCGACACCACGATGCGCGGCACGACGATGTGATCGCTGATTGTGAAGTCTTCGTTCACCGCGTTGCGGAAGTAGAGCGCGTTCGGATCGACCGGCACCGCCGTTGCCGAGATGCCGATGTCGAAGCGGAGCAGGTTGCCGGCGCGGGCCGGCTCGACCGGCGTGTGGTAGATCGCTTGCGCGGCGCGGCGCGAGAACTCTTCGAACTGCGCCTGCGTTGCGGCCGGATCGAACTCGATGTCGTCGCCGTCCGTCTGCCCGAACATCGGCAGCGCGAGCGCGACGATCGTCAGAAGAGCTGCGACATGTAGTCGTTGCTTTGCAGAAACCCTGAAGGGGTGAACGCCACCCGTCCGCCGCTCAGTCGCTGCAGCCATCCACCGTCCAATCCGCGTTCCGTCCATGCAACACCCTCCTCGCCGCAAAGTCGCAGCAGCTCTTCATAGCACATGCCGGAGGTCTGACGGAGGTTGAGGAAGATGGTCTCGCGGCGCACTTCATCGGCGCCCAGATCTTCCGAAAAGTCGCCGGCGTAGGGTGCGGAATCGATGTACTTGCGGATGTCGCGCGTGTTCGCAAAACGGCGTCCGCCGAGGAACGAATGCGCGGCCAGTCCGAAGCCGTGGTACTCGCCGCGCGTCCAGTAACGAAGGTTGTGCAGGCACTCCTCGCCTGCGCGCGCGAAGTTGCTGATCTCGTATTGCCACAGCCCGCGCCCGCCGAGGCGCTCGATCGCTTCGAGATAGAGATCGGCGACCAGGTCGTCTTCCGGAAGCGTCACCCGTCCGCGCGCCACCTGCACTTCGAGCGGCGTCTTCTCCTCGAGATCGAGCATGTAGAGCGACAGGTGTCCGGCGCCGAGGTCGACCGCCGTATCGAGTGTTTCGCGGAACGACTCCGCGGTCTGATGCGGCAATCCGAGCATCAGATCGAGGTTCGCGCGCGCACCGCTGGCCACCGCGATGCGCACCGCGCCGAGCGCACGCTCGCGCTCGTGAATGCGACTGATCGCGCGCAGCTCGTCGTCGTGAAACGACTGCACGCCAATCGAAAGACGGTTCACGCCGAGCGCGCGCCACGCGTCGACGTGCTCCGGCGTCACATCTTCCGGGTTCGCCTCCATCGAGATCTCGGCGTCGCTCGCGATGTCGAACCGCGCGCGCAGCTCATCGAAGATCCGCGTGAGGTTGAGGATGCTCGTCCTCGACGGCGTACCGCCGCCGAGGTAAATCGTGTCGACCGCGTTCGCCGGCGCCGCCGCGATTTCGCGCACGAGCGCGGTCGTGTACACATCCTGCTGCGACAGATCGGTGCTGATCGCGAACGGACAGTACGTGCAATGCGTCGAGCAGAACGGCAGGTGAAGGTAGATGCCGAGGGACATGAA
>DASVRB010000431.1:0-6186 GCA_036388835.1 Thermoanaerobaculia bacterium
GGCGGGCCGGCACAGCCGGCAGTGCTGATCGCCCAAGGCTGAACGCGCGCTTGCCGCGGTGAACGCCGTCCTCGCGACAACAAACGCTGCCGGCCGTGCCGGCCCGCCGGAGGCCTCTCGCCGCGTCTCCCCCGCGCGGGTGTCGCAGCAGCTGCCCGCCGTGCGGACCCGCCGGAGGCGCTCCCGGTCGTTCCCCGCTATCCTGCGCCCGTGTCGCAGTCGCTGTTCAATCGCGAGCTGAGCTGGCTCGAGTTCAATCGGCGCGTGTTGGCCGAGGCGGAAGAAGCGGGCGTGCCGTTGCTCGAGCGCGTCAAATTTCTCAGCATCGCCTCCGCGAATCTCGACGAATTCCTGATGGTGCGCGTCGGCACCATTCGGTCGCTCATTGCCTCCGGCGTGCGCGACAAATCGCCGGACGGCATGACCCCGCGGCAGCAATTGAAAGCCATTCGCGACCGCGTGAAGGCGTTGCTGCGCGACATGTATCGCGTGCACGACGACCTCGTCTCGCAGCTCGTCAAAGCAGGCATCCGCATCGAGCCCGCGCAGGCACTGACCAAAAAGCAGGAAGCCGCGCTCGCCGTCGAATTTCACGCGCGCATCGCACCCGTGCTGACGCCGCTCGCGTTCGATCCCGGCCATCCGCTGCCATTTCTTTCCAGCGGCGCGCTCAACCTGGCGGTCATTCTGTCGAGCGGCACCGACACCCACACCGCCTTCATCAAAGTGCCGCGGCTCCTGCCGCGCTTCATCGCCATTCCCGAGACCACCAATCGCTTTTTGCCGTTCGAAGAACTCATTCGCCTTTACGCCGGCTACTTCTTTCCCGGGCTCGAAGTGCAGGAGATTGCCGCGTTCCGCGTCATCCGCAACGCCGACCTCTTGCTGCGAGAAGACGAGGTGGAGGACCTGCTGAAATCCGTGGAGACGGAACTGCGGAGGCGCGAGCGGAAGGAAGTGGTCTGGATGGAAGTCGCAAGCGGCGCGGGCGAAGGGGTGCTCGAGCTGCTGCAGCGCGAGCTGCACGTTGCTCGCGAAGACATCTTCTTCACGCCGGGACTGCTGAAGCTGAACGATCTGATGGAGATTTACGGCAGCGTCGACATGCCGGCGCGCAAGGACGAGCCGTTCAATCCGCGCATGCCGGTGGAGCTCGCGACGAGCGACGACATCTTCTCGATCATCCGCGCGGGCGACGTCCTGCTGCATCGTCCGTACGACTCGTACAACGCGGTCGTCGAGCTGGTGCAGAGCGCGGCCGACGATCCGGACGTCATCGCGATCAAGCAGACGCTCTACCGCACCGAGCCCGGCTCGCTCGTGGTCGAGGCGCTCGCGCGCGCCGCGGAAAAAGGGAAGCAAAGCTGCTGCTCGTGATCCGTCGCGAGGGCGGCGCGCTGCGGCAGTACGTCCATCTCTCGACCGGCAACTACAACGCGAAAACGGCTCGCCTCTACACCGATCTCGATCTGCTGACGTGCGAGCCGCGCATCGGCGAAGACGTCTCGCAACTGCTCAACGTCATCACCGGCTACAGCAGCACGGCGGCGCAGGAAGTGTTCGCGCACGAGTCGTCGCGCTGGGCCTGGCGATCGCTGGTCGTTTCACCGGTCGATTACCACGCATGGGTGCTGCGGATGATCGAGCGCGAGACGCGCAACGCGCGCGACGGCAAGCCGGCGCACGTCGTGGCGAAGCTGAACGCGTTGGTCGAGCCGCAGGTGATCGACGCCCTCGGCCGCGCCGCGGATGCGGGCGTGAAGATCGACCTCATCGTGCGCGGCATCTGCTGCCTCGTGCCGCGCGAGAACATCCGCGTGATCTCGATCATCGATCGCTTCCTCGAGCACACGCGCATCTTTCTCTTTCGCAATGCCGGCAACACCGAGGTCTATGTGACCAGCGGCGACTGGATGCCGCGCAACTTCTTCCGTCGCATCGAAGTGACGTGGCCGATCCTCGCACCACAACTCCGCGACCGCATCGAGCTCCAGATCCTCGGCACCTGCCTCGCCGACGACGCCAAATCGTGGCGCCTCCAACCCGACGGCACCTACCGCCGCCGCAAACCCGGCACCCGTCCCATCCGAAGCCAGCAACGCTTCATCGAGATCGCCCGCGCCGAGGCCGTGAAGATCGAGCCGGGAGTGCCGAGGAGGAAGGTGAAGAAGAAGAGGTAGTTTGTTCTGGGTTGTCAGTTGTCGGTTTCAGTTGTCTGCGCAGAGTGGCCTGAGCCGAAGCCGACGAACCGCAGACAACCGACAACTGACAACCGACAACAAACTACCGCTTCCTCCTCGCCTTCCTTCGAATCTTCGGCGCCTGTTCGATCGCTTCGTCGTAGTCGCCGAGGGAGACGGCTTCTTTGCGGGTGATGTCGATGAAGCGTTGCTGGCTGGAGGAGCCGCCGCGGCGGGGTTGCCAGGTGCCGTCGGGCTGGAGTTGCCACGACGAGCCGCCATCCTGCAGCGAGATTTCGAGGATCTGTTCGGCGCGCTCGCGGACGCTTTCATCGAGCAGCGGGAACATCACTTCGACGCGGCGGAGGAAGTTGCGCGGCATCCAGTCGCCGCTCGACAGGTACATCTCCGGCGCGCCGCCGTTCTCGAAACGGATCACGCGCGAATGCTCGAGAAAGCGATCGACGATCGAGATCACGCGGATGTTCTCGCGCGGCACGAGCGAGCAGATCGCGCGGACGATCAGATCGATCTTCACTCCCGCGTCCGCGGCGCGATAGAGCGCGTCGATGACCGCGGGATCGACGAGTGAATTCAGTTTCGCGGCGATGCGCGCCGGACGTTTTTCGCGCGCGTGTCGCGTCTCGCGCTCGATCAGCGCGAGCAGGCCGCGGTGATAGTCGAACGGTGCGATGAGGAAGCGCTGCCACTGCGGGCGCGGCCCCTGCCGCTCCAGCACCTGGGCGAGGCTGTTCGCGGAGAAGCCGGTCAGCACGTTCATCAGCTGCGATGCTTCGCGCCCGAATTCGTCGTTCGCGGTGAGGAGATCGAGGTCGGTGTAGACGCGCGCGGCGTCGACGTTGTAGTTCCCGGTGGAGAGGTGGACGTAGTGACGGAGGGCGCCTTCTTCGCTGCGCACGACGACGCACATCTTTGCGTGCGCCTGAATGCCGACTAGGCCGTACACCACCTGCGCGCCGGCGTCGTGCAGGCGCTGCGCGAGGGCGATGTTGCGCTTCTCCTCGAAACGCGCCTGCAGCTCGATCACCACCGTGACCTGCTTGCCGTTCTGCGCGCCGAGGACCAGCTTGTCGATGACCGGCGAATCCTCGTCCGTCTGATAGAGCGTCTGCTTGATCGCCACCACACCGGGATCGGTGGCGGCGGCATGCAGCAGCTCGACGACGGCGGTGAACGAATCGTACGGACGATGCAGCAGCACGTCGCCCGCACGGACGATCGAGAAGATGTCGGCCGTGGTCGCGAGCCGCTGCGGCAGGCGCGGATTGAACTCCGCGTATCGCAGCTCGGGCAGCTCGACTTCGTCGCAGATGGTGACGAGATCGTTGATCTTGAGGAACCCCGGCACCGGATACACATCCTCGGTGCGCGCGCGTGTCCCTTCCGTGAGCACGCGCACCATCTCATCCGAGGCGCGCTCGTCGATCTCGAGGCAGACCACCTGCTTCCGTTCGCGGCGCCGCAGCTCCGCCTCGACCGAGTCGCGCAGATCCTCGACCTCATCGCGATCGATGCTGAGCTGCGAGTTGCGGATCACGCGAAAGAGAATGGCGCCGCGCAATTGCAGCGCGGGAAAGAAGTGCTCGAGATGCGCCATGACCAGCGAGCCGATCGGCACGAAGCGGCCGTCGCTGACATGAATGAAGCGCGGCAGCAGCGGCGGCAGCTTGAACAGCACGACGTGCTCGCCGCCGCGCCCCGACTCCACCGTGACGGCGATGTTCAGCGTGAGATTCGCGACGAATGGAAAGGGATGGCCGGGATCGATGGCCAGCGGCGTGAGCACCGGCGCGATTGAATCGCGAAAGTACTTCGTCAGTTTCTGCTGCTCGTCCGCGCTCAGGTCGCGGAAGCTCTCGACGATGATCCGGCGCGCGCGCAGCTCGGGGAGCAGATCGTCGTTGAGGCAGCGGTACATGTCGGCGAGCAGCTCGCGCGCCTGCTGGCGCATGGCCGCGAGTTGTTCGGCCGGGAGCATGCCGTCCTGCGTCCGCTCGGCAATGCCGGCGTCGATGAGGTCGCGCGCAGCACCGGCGCGCACCATGAAGAACTCGTCGAGGTTGCGCGAGCAGAACGCGAGGAAGCGCAGCCGCTCGAGGAGCGGCACGGCGGCGTCTTCTGCTTTCGCGAGGACGCGGCGGTTGTAATCGAGCCGGCTCAGCTCGCGGTTCAGAAGCGGAATCGTTTTTGCGGGCGACAAGCGGGCAGATTCTATTGCGCGCGATCAGCACGGCTGAGCCGCTTTACACCGGATTTACCCGATGCCTTACACCTTCGATCTCGATGAAAGCGCCGGCGCCGCGGTCCGCCGGATCATGCACGAGCAGATCGTCCGCGCGCGCGAGCAACTGACGGACAGCAAGTCGCCGCGCGAGAAACGGGTGCACGACGCGCGCAAACGCTTCAAGGAAACGCGTGCCCTGCTGCGCCTCGTGCGCGAGCCGCTTGGTGCGCAGTTCAACACGGAAAACGTCTGGTTTCGCGACGCGGGACGCGAGCTCGCTGCGGTGCGCGATGCGGACGCGGTGCTGGAAGCGCTCGACAAACTCGAGCTGCCGCGCGCGCTCCGCAATCGCGTGAAGAAGCAGTTGCACGCAAAACGCGGCGAGGTGGACATCGATGACCTGATCGCGAAGACGCTCGAGCAGCTCGCGATCGCGGAGGCGCGCATCTCGACCTGGCCGGAGCTCGACGATTCGTTCGACACCATCGCCGCGGGCCTCGTGCGGACGTATCGCGCAGGCTGCCGTGCGATGAAGGGCGCGCGCTCCGCCGAGGAGCTGCACGAGTGGCGCAAGCATGTGAAAACGCACTGGTACCACGCGCAACTGCTGCGGCAGCTCTGGCCGCCGATGATGAAGGCGTACGCCGCCGTCCTCGAAGATCTCTCCCACGCCCTCGGCGATCATCACGATCTGCACGTGCTGCGCGACAGCGTGGCCGACGCGCCCCCGGAATTGCTCGCGGCGATCGAGACCCGCCAGCGCGAACTCGAGCGCGAGGCCGAGGAGATCGGCAAACGCGTCTATGCCGAACGGCCGCGCGCGTTTGTGGCGCGCTTCGAGAAGCTGTGGAACGCACGATGATCTTTCGCGCCGTGCGCACGAATCCCGAGGCGCGGCTCATCTTCATCGGCGACATTCACGGCTGCTACGACGAGCTGCGCGAACTGCTCGAACGCGCCGCGCCATCCGCGAACGATGTGGTGGTCTCGGTCGGCGACGTCGTCACCAAAGGTCCGGCCGCGGCGAAGTGTCTCGACCTCTGGCGCGAGCGCGGCTACCTCGCGGTGCAGGGCAACAACGAATTGAAAGTGCTGGAGAGCGCGCATCCGCTGCTCCGCTTTTTCGCGCTCGAGAACCGCGACGTCCTGCTGCGCCGCGATCTGCTCCGCTACATCGAATCCTGGCCGCGCGTCCTCGATTTTCCCGACGCGAACGTCACCGCCGTGCACGGCGGCTTTCTCCCGCAAATGCGCGTGACCGCCGAAGACGTCGAGCGCGAGCGCGAAGTCGTCCCGAAACTCCGCTGGATCCGGCGCAAAGACGGCCAGTGGTCACACGTCCCGAAAGACAAAAGGAAAAAGGACGACGTGTTGTGGTCGGAAAAGTGGAAAGGCGACCGCTTCATCGTCTACGGCCACACGCCCGTGCGCCAACCGAAGTTCGACAAGTTCGCGCTGGGGCTGGATACGGGGTGTGTTTACGGCGGAAAGTTGACCGCGGCGATCTGGACGCGCGGTGAATGGACGACGATGACTGTGCAGGCGAGGGAGAAATACGCCGAGTAGGTTCAGTGGAGCGGCGGGCTTCAGCCCGCCGAACAATCAACAGTCGGCGGGCTAAAGCCCATACGCACTAACTTACTCCCGGCGTAAGCTAAATGCATGATGGAACGGGTGGATGTGCGGGAGTGGGTGGAGTTCCAGTGGCCGTACTTGATGACCTTCCTGGGCGGGTCGGCGAGAGTGAACGCGTTGGCGGCA
>DASVRB010000432.1:0-2510 GCA_036388835.1 Thermoanaerobaculia bacterium
CTACGCTTCTAATGACATCGCAGATGTCATCGCACTCCTCAAGGCCGGCCGACGTAGTACAGCGTGCCCGAGGCTGGGCCAACCAGCGCCGCCGGCCGTGCCGGCTCGGGATGACAGGGGGTTGTCGGTCTGCCATGCTCCTCCATCGTGACGATCTCCACTTCAACATTGCCGCCGTGGGCTGAGCGGGTCATTGCGCTCTATCAGTCGCATGCCGCGAATCAGTTCCTCTTGTACGGCAACATCAACGACCGATTTCTCATCGACGGAAAGACGCTCGGCAGTCTGACCGAGTTCCTCAATCGCGCGATCCTGCCGCGGTTCGACGTGGTCCTCAGCTACGACCTCGGCAACGGGATCCGCATCGAGAAAGGGGCCGACATCGTCACGAAATGGCCGGCGTACAAAGAACATCCGGAGCTGCCGCGCGTGCCGCGTGCGGCGACCGAATGGCTGACGCGCTTCTTCCGCTACTCCGCGAACCTCGCGCGCATGGGACATGACGCGTGGCAGATCGGCTTCTACATGAAGGCCGCGCATCTCGTTGCACCCGCGTTGCCGGGCGCGCTCAACTACGACCTCAGCGCGCTGGCCATGCTGATGCGCGACTGGGCGGCCGACGATCACCTCACGCGCCACTCGCTGGCGACGTTCCTCATCGCCGACAACCTCAACGATCTCCATCCGCTGCTCGTCAATCATCCGCGCGTGGCGCCGGTCGAAGTGCCGCTGCCGTCGACGAGCGAGCTGCGCGACGCACTCACACTGTTCGCCAACGACCACGGCGCGGTGCTCGCCGAGTTCGCCCCCGGCTACGACACCGTCGCGCACCAGCTCACCGGCACGACGCTGACGTCGGTCGAAAACCTGCTGCGCATGAAGTCGCACCGCCGCGAAGTGCTGCATGCACCCGACCTCGTGACCATGCGCAAGGAGCTGGTCGAGAAAGACTCGGCCGGCCTCATCGAATTCATCGAATCGAAGCGGACGCTCGACGATTACAACGCGCAGGAGCGGCTCAAGACCTGGCTGCGGCAGGACATCAAGCTCTGGCAGATGGACGACGTGCAGGCGCTGCCGATGGGCTATCTGCTCTGTGGTCCGGTCGGCACCGGCAAGACGTACCTCGTCGAATGTCTGGCCGGCGAGGCGGGCGTGCCGGTCGTGAAGCTGAAGAATTTTCGCGACAAATGGGTCGGCAGCACGGAAGGAAATCTGGAGAAGATTTTCCGTCTGCTGAAAGGCCTCGGCCGCTGTTTCGTCTTCATCGACGAGGCCGATCAGGCGCTCGGAAAACGCGACACGGGCGGCAGCGACTCCGGCGTTTCAGGTCGTGTTTACGGGATGTTCGCCGAGCAGATGAGCAATCCCGCCAATCGCGGGCGCATCGTCTGGATCCTCGCCTCGAGCCGCCCCGATCTCATCGAGGTCGACCTCAAACGTCCCGGCCGCGTCGACGTGAAGATTCCGATCTTTCCGACCACCACCGCCGCCGAAGGTTTTTCGCTGATTCGAGCGCTTGCAAAACGACGCGGCGTCGAGCTGCACGAAACTGATTTCGCCGCCATCGAATCGCTCGTGCCCAAACTGCTGACGCCCGGCGCGGCCGAGGCCATTGCGGTCAAGTTGTATCGCGCGGCGAGGACCGGCGGGCTCACCGCGGTCGACGCGTTGCGCGACACGCTGGAGGGATATCAGACGCCGGTGCCGCCCGACGTCATGGAGTTTCAGATCGCGCTCGCCGCACGCGAGGCGAGCGATGGCGACTTCGTTCCGGAAGCATTCCGTCATCTCCGCTGACCGCGCCGTACAATCAGCGGCATGTCACTGCTGATGCAGCGCAAGGCCTCCGCGACCGCCCCTCGACTCGATGGAAAAGAGGTGCTCGTCGGCCCCGATCCCTCGATCGCCAAAGTGAAGGGGGTCATGTTCGGAGGACGGAAGCAGTTCCTCGTCGACACGATCGGCGAGAGCGGCTTCAACACGCTGCTCGAGAAACTGACGCCGCGCACGCGCGGCTACGTCCGGACGCCGCTCGCCTCGAGCTGGTGCGAGTTCGAATCGCTGATCGAGCTCGATCGCGCGATCTACGAGGAGTTGAAAGCGACGCACCCGAACGTCCTCGCCCTCATCGGCGCCGCCTCCGCGGAGCTCGGCATCGGCCGTATCTATCGCTCGCTCGATTCCGAAAGCCTCGTGCAATTCCTCGAGAGCAACGCCCTCTTCCACGACCAGTATCAGAAATTCGGGAGCGTCCGTTTCGAGAAAACCGCCACCGGCGGACGGATGGTCTATTCGAACTACCCCGTGCGCAGCCCCATCTTCTGCGCCAGCGCCATCGGCTACTTCATGGAGTCCATCCTCCGCCACGGCGGCACCGACCCCAGCGTCACGGAAACGAAGTGTCAGTGCCACGGCGACAAGGAGTGTGTGTTCGAGATGAAGTGGCGCTGACCGCCCGGCGCTTCGCCTCTCCCCGTCATCCTGAGCGTCAGCGAAGGATCTCAAAA
>DASVRB010000433.1:0-5226 GCA_036388835.1 Thermoanaerobaculia bacterium
TTCGGCGGGCTGACGCCCGCCGCTCCACTTACGTCGTCTCTAAATATTCGGCGGGCTGAAGCCCGCCGCTCCACTTAGCTGAACCTCCGGCGTCCAGTTCGTGTGCGGCTTGCGGTTCAAAATCAGATACCGCCACACGAGCTCGCCGTATGAGCGCGCGACCATGCCGCGCTTCTCGTAGAACGGCGTCAGGAGCTTCTGCAGGCGCGGGAGGTTGTAGAACGGCACGCCCGGAAAGTAGTGATGCTCGAGGTGGTAGTTCGAGTAGAGGAAGACCTTGTCCCAGAACCACGAGCCCTTCATCAGCGTCGACCACTTCGCCGGATCGTTCGGATCGATGTCGTAGTGCTGCCCGAGGCGGTTCAGCGCGAACGCGATCGGGAAGATGAAGAAGACCGGAACCATGTAGAGCTTCCACGCAATCGCCCAGCCGCCGATCCACGCCGTCGCGCCGAGGAGCGAGAGCTGAAACGCGATCGTGACCAGCCGCTCGCGCGCGATCCGCTTGCGCAGCTCCGGCTCGTACGAGGCCGTCTCTTTCGCTGCGGCGCGGAAGTAGATCGCGAACAGCGCCGGCGTGAAGTAGAGGAACTTCACGAGCCGTGCGTTGATCTTCGGGGAGAGGTAGTGCCGCTTCGGATCGTCGTCATCCGAGCCGAGGTTCGCGTGATGATCGAGGTGCCAGCGGGTGAACTGTGAGGAGGAGATGCCGCTCGGAATCGCGTACAGCAATCCGAGGATCCGGTAGCCCGGCTCGCTCGCCTCGCGCAGCACCGCGCGATGCACCACCTCGTGCAGCAGCACCGTGAAATCGAACACCGCGAAACCGGCGACGAACGCGAACGGCAGCCACTGATACCAATGCTCGAGATTCACGATGGCGATGGCGGAGAGGACGAGCGCCGCGACGTTCGCGAACGCGATCGAGGCATGCAGCAGAGGCCGTTTGCGATGCAGTTCGCGTAACGCCTCGACCGGAATCTCGCTGGCGAGGTCGCGTTTGAGCTGCTGAGCATGATCTGCGTAGTAGGACGCCATCCGTGACTATGTTGAATCGAATCTATACGATCGGCCATTCCACTCGAACGCTCGAGGAATTTGTCGCGCTTCTCCGCGAGCACGGCGTCACCCGTCTGGCCGACATTCGCCGTTATCCCGGCTCGCGCCGCTATCCGCATTTTTCCGGCGAGTCGATGGAGCAGACGCTGCCGCAGCATGGCATCGACTACGTCCACTTCGATGCACTCGGCGGCCGCCGCAAGCCGGCCAGAGATTCGCGCAACGCGGCGTGGGAGAACGAGCAGTTCCGCGGCTATGCGGATCACATGGCCACGCCCGAGTTTCAAGAGGCCGTCGATGCGCTGCTGCAGGTCGAATCACCCACTGCCGTGATGTGCGCGGAAGCGGTGCCGTGGCGCTGTCATCGGAACCTCCTCGCGGACGAGCTCGTGCGCCGCGAAATCGAGGTTCTGCACATCGTCTCCCCCGGCAAGTCGCAGCCGCACGTGCTCAGCAAGATGGCGCGCATTGAAGACGGCGTGGTGATCTATCCGCCGCCGCAACGCACCATTTTCTGAGCGTATAATCGGCCGCTCACAGGCCAACCAAATATGTCGATCGCTGCCGCAGAACCGACGGTTTCTGAACGGGATGTTGTCCTCGCCGTCGACGATAACGAGCAGAACCTGCAGCTGCTGGAGGAGTACCTCTGGAGCTGGGGTTACGACGTGGTCCTCGCGCGCGACGGCGCCGAGGCGGTCGAGCTCTACCCGCGCTGCAACCCCGCCATCATCGTGCTCGACGTGATGATGCCGAACATGGACGGCTACGAGGCGGCGCAGATCATCAAAGGCTCGCCGGCCGGCCGCACCATTCCGATCCTGATGCTCACCGCGCTCACCGGCACCGAGGACAAAATCCGCGCGCTCGAAGCAGGCGCGGACGACTTCCTGAACAAGCCGATCAATCGCGAGGAGCTGCGCACGCGCATCAAGTCGCTCATCCGCATTCGCAACCTGCGCAAGGAGCTCGATTCGAGCGAGAACATCATCATGACGCTCACGAGCGCGCTGGAGTCGAAGGACCCGCGCACGAGCGGCCACGTGCATCGCGTGGCGTCGTACTCCGCGCACCTCTGCGACAAGCTCGGCCTCTCCGCCGAAGAAAAAGACACGGTCATCAAAGGCGCGATGCTCCACGACCTCGGCATGATCGGCGTGCCGGAGCATCTCCTCACCGCGGTGCCGGAGAACGACGAAGAGCGCGGCCGCCTCGCCGATCACACGCGCATGGGCGCGTCGATCCTCGAACCGATGACGACGTTCCGCCCGTTCGTACCGATCGTCCGCTCGCATCACGAGCGGTGGGATGGCGGCGGTTATCCGGACGGCCTGAAAGGCGATGCGATTCCGCTCGAAGCGCAGATCGTCGCGATCGCGAATCGCTTCGACGAAATTCATCACGAGCAATCGCTCACCGAAGCGGAGGCGCTGCAGCAGTTGCTCGCCGAGGCGGGATCGGGGGCGTTCAATCCCGAGCTGGTCCGCTTCTTCGTCCTCTCGCTCGATGAAGAGACGCCGAAGGCCGCGACGTCGAAACACATGCATCGCCGCGCGCGGCGCACGGCGCGTGTGTTGTGCGTCGACGAGAACCGCATCAATCGCGATCTCGTCGCGAACACGCTCGCCGGCGAGCCGATGCAGTTGCTGGTCGCCGACAGCGGCCGCGACGCGCTCGCGCTGCTCGAGCGCGAATCATTCGACGTCGTGCTGCTCGACGCGGCGGCGCTCGAAGACGGCGTCTCGACGCTGGCCGCACTGCGTGCCGACGCGCGCTGGGAAACGCTTCCGGTGATCGTGCTGACGTCGCATCGCCACAGCGGCATGCGGCAGGAAGCGATCGTCACCGGCGCGGACGATTTCATTCACTACCCGCTCAATCGCCTCGAGCTCGTGACGCGCATTCAGTCGCTGCTGCGCATCCGCGAGTACCACTCCGATCTCGAGCAGACCCAGAACGTGATCTGCGCGCTCGCGCTCGCGCTCGAAGCGAAGGATCGCTACACGCGCGGCCATTCGCAGCGCGTCGGCGATCTCGCCCGCACGTTCGCGCTGCACGTCGGCCTCACTGCCGCGCAGGCGGAGACGATCCGCATCGCCGGCCTGCTGCATGACATCGGAAAAATTGCGGTGCCGGAGACGCTGCTCAACAAAAAAGGGGCGCTCACGAAGGACGAGTTCCTGCGCGTGATCGATCACCCGGTCATCGGCGAAGAGATGGTGCGCCCGCTGACGACGCTGTCGAACGTGCTGCAGATCATCCGGCATCACCACGAGCGTTACGACGGCCGCGGTTATCCGGACGGCCTGTCGGGCGATGCAATCCCGTTCGAAGTGCGCCTGCTCTCGATCGTCGACGCCTACGACGCCCTCACCTCGCACCGCTCGTATCGCGCCGCGCCGCTGACCCACGACGCCGCCATCGCCACCCTCCGCCACGAAGCCGGCGGCGGCAAATGGGACCCGCGCATGGTCGACCAGTTCGCCACCATGCTCGACGCCGGAGCGCCAAGCTGGGAAGCGATCTCGATTCCGGCGCCGGCGTTGCGGCTGGCGTAGCGCGCTGCGCGCGCTACGGTTGTCGGTTGTCGGTTGTCTGTGGTTTTGCGCGTGGACGACACGCGCCCTGACATCGCACGATCAGCGTCTCAGCATCGGGAGCGGCTTGCTGCAACCTCCGCCCAGGCAAAACACCGCAGACAACCGACAACTGACAACCGACAACAAACAACGACTACGTCAACGATCGGCCGTCGCGCGGGCGAGCGCCCCCACCCGCTTTGTTACACTCCGCCGCCTCAACGATGCTGGTCTTCTCGGATCCACTCCGGCAGACCGATCTGCCGCGCGGATGTGTGGCCACGATCGGCAACTTCGACGGCATGCACGTCGGACATCAACAGATCGTCCGCGGCGTGGTCGAACGGGCGCGCGAGCTCGGACGCCCGTCGGCGGTCGTGACGTTCCATCCGCATCCGCTCAGCGTGGTCGCACCCGATCGCGTGCCGAAGCAGATCCTGACGCTCGCACAGAAGGAAGAGCTGCTGCGCGAGATGGGCGTCGACGCGCTGCTGATCGTCCCGTTCTCGCACGAGTTCTCGCGCTGGACGGCCGACCGCTTCATCGAAGAGTTCCTGGTCAACGCGCTCGATGCCACCGAGGTCAGGATCGGCCGCGACTTCTGCTTCGGTGCCGGGCGCGAGGGAAATCTGCGCAAGCTGCAGGCGGCCGGCGAGCAGTTCGGGTTCGACGTGCATGGTGTCGACGACGTGAAGATCCGCGGCATCCGTGTTTCGAGCTCGCTCGTCCGCGACGCAATCGCCCGCGGCTCGATCCGCCTCGTCACGCTCGCCCTGGGACGCACGTACTTTGTCGACGGCCGCGTGGCGACCGGACGGAAGCTCGGCCGCAAGATGGGCTTCCCGACCGTCAACGTCGATCCATCTAACGACCTTTTCCCCTCGGGCGGTGTGTTCGTGACGACCTGCCGCTTCGAGAGCTTTTCGCGCTCTTTCGAAGGGGTGACCAACATCGGCGTGCGGCCGACCTTGTACGAAAACTACGCGACCACCATCGAGAGCCACATCCTCGACTTCGATTCGAACGTGTACGGCGACACCGTGCGCCTCTACTTTCACGCGCTGCTGCGGCGCGAGCAGCAGTTCCGCTCGGCACTCGAGCTGACGAACCAGATCCGCCTGGACATCACCCGCTCGCGCACGTTCTTTCTGCGCCACCCGCAGCTCATCGCCCCGGTCGTAGAAGAAGATGACGGCGGCAGCGATTGGCCGTAATGACCCCGACATCCTGAGCGTAAGCGAAGGATCTCAAGATGCGACGGCCGTCGCGGCTGAGATCCTTCGCTTACGCTCAGGATGACGGAGCTCCCCCACTCGCCCGCGAGTGTTCACTCTTCATTCGCGGAGTCATTCGCTAAACTCTCCCCTCCCAAATGTCCGACCCCGTTCTGGCCCTGATTCTGATCGTCTCGTTCTTTGCCGTCGTCACGCTCGCGTCGTACTTCAAGACGCTCGACACGGCGCTCTGGAACGAGGCGCGGGTGCCGCTCATCGCGGGGCTGATCTGCGGGGTACTGATCGCGTTCGCCACTTTCGTTCCGCACTACGTTGCGACCGGCATCGTGCTCACCGTGGCCGCGCTGTACGTC
>DASVRB010000434.1:0-2288 GCA_036388835.1 Thermoanaerobaculia bacterium
GAGGGAACGAAACCGATGACCTTCTTCGAAGCCGAAGCCGCGCTCGTGAACGAAGGGCAGCCCTTCGTCGCAGTCACGGTCGTCGACACCCTCGGCTCGACGCCGCAGGATCGCGGCGCGAAGATGCTGGTGACGCGCGCGGGCCGCGTGCACGGTACGGTCGGTGGCGGAAAGATCGAGGCGCGCGCGATCGCGGAGGCGCAGTCGATGCTCACCGATGCCGCCGCGCCGAAAACGCGCTTTCATCAGTGGAGTCTCGAGAAAGACATCGGTATGACGTGCGGCGGGATCGTGCGGGTCTACTTTGAATCGTTCAACGTCACGCGCTGGAACGTGGTCGTGTTCGGCGCGGGCCACGTTGCGAACGCGCTCATCGACACGCTCACGAAACTCGACTGCCGCATCACCTGCATCGATCCTCGCGAGGAGTGGCTTGCGCGACTACCTGATTCGCCGAAGCTGTCGAAGATCCTGGCGGCCGACATGCCGTCGCACGTCGCGCAGATCGCGGACGGTTCGTTCGTGTTGCTGATGACGATGGGCCACACCACCGACAAGCCGATCCTGATCGAGATTCTCCGCACCCGCACGTTCCCTTACCTCGGCGTGATCGGCAGTAACGCAAAAGCGAAACGGCTGCGCCAGGACGTGCTCGACGCTGGCCTGCCGCAGGAAATGACGCGCGCGTTCTTCTGCCCCGTCGGCCTCGAGCTCGGCTCGAACCATCCGCAGGAAATCGCAATCAGCATCACCGCGCAGATGATTCAGGTGCGAGATGCGCTTGCGCAGAAACGGGCGCAACTGTCATCCCGAGCGTAGCGAGCGACCCTCGACTGCGCTCGCGGGAGTGAAAGCGGCGACTGGCGTCGCCGCACTCCAAAGCGGTGCACTCCGAGACGCTGCGCATCATCTGGAGTGCGGCGACGCGAGTCGCCGCTTTCACTCAGGCCGCGAAGACCGTGCGATCGGCGCGATCCTGAGCGTCAGCGAAGGATCTCAAAATGCGACGGTCGTCGCGGCCGAGATCCTTCGCTGACGCTCAGGATCACGAGCGGGAGCAAGCATGACGTCAGTGAGTGTTGCGTTCCGGCCGTGACCGCATCGCGCGGCGCAATTGCTGCAACTTGCCGCCGCACATGAGGACTTCAGACCTGCGCGAGCTCGCGCGTTTTTACTCCATCGAAAGCGGCTACACCGATGCGGCCGGAAAGAAGCAGCAGGCCAGCAAGGACGCGCTCGTCACGGCCATTGAGAAGCGGGCCGGAGTGCCGATCGCTCAGGCGGCGGCGCAGCGAAGCGAGCGCGTGCTCGAGCCGGTGATCGTGCTCTGGGGCAACGACCGCACCGTCGACGTGAACCTGCCGAATGGCGCGCGCGTCGAATGGGACCTGCACCTCGAGGACGGCTCGTGGCGGTCCGGTCGCACCGACGTGCTCGGTGGCACCATCACTCTCGATCAACCGGTCCCGAACGGCTATCACACGCTCTTTCTCAACGGCGGCTCGCACGGCGCACTCGTGATCGCGGCGCCGCAGAAGGCATTCGCGCCGCGCAAGAAAACATGGGGCCTTTTCGCTCCGCTGTACGCCGCGCGCACGCGCCGCAGTTGGGGCGCCGGCGACCTCGGCGATCTGCTGTCGTGGTCGAGCTGGGTCGATCATCACGGCGGCGGCATCGTCGCCACGCTGCCGATGCTGGCCGCGTTCGACGATGAGCCGAGTCCGTATTCACCCGTCAGCCGCCTCTACTGGAACGAGCTCTATCTCGACGTCGCCCGTCTCCCCGAATTCGACGCGAGCGATGCCGACGCCGGCGCGATCGCGCACCTGCAGCAGACGCGCGAAGTCGACTACGACGGCGTGCGCCGCGAGAAGCGGCGCGTCATCGAAAAATGCGCGGAGCGTTTCGCCGGCAGCGTCGACTTTGAACAGTTCGCGACAAAAGCGACCGAGTACGCCGAGTTCCGTGCGCGCATCGAGAAGCGCGATTCCGCGAAATATCACCTCTACGCGCAGTACCGCATCGCGCAGCAGATGCGCGAAGTCGCGAACGCCGCCCGCCGCATCGGCACCGGGCTCTACCTCGACTATCCGCTCGGCGTGAATGCAGGCGGATTCGACGTCCATCGCTACGCGCATGTGTTCGCGAAAGGCGTCTCCGTCGGCGCGCCGCCCGATCTCTTCTTCACGAAAGGGCAGAACTGGGGCTTCCCGCCCTTCGACCCCGAGGCCATTCGCGAGGATCGCTATCAGTACTACCGCGACACCATCCGCCATCACGTTTCGCAC
>DASVRB010000435.1:0-7021 GCA_036388835.1 Thermoanaerobaculia bacterium
TTTTGAGATCCTTCGCTGACGCTCAGGATGACGGGGACCCCGATGCTAGAATCCGCCCCTTCAAAAAAGGCCCTCCTCACATGACAAGAGCAGACTGGAACACCTACTTCATGGGCATCGCTCACCAGGCGGCCACGCGCGCGACCTGTCTCAGAAAGCACGTCGGCGCGGTGATCGTGCGCGACCGGACGGTCCTGTCGACCGGCTACAACGGCTCGGTACGCGGACTTCCGCACTGCGAGGACGAGGGCTGCGTGGTCGAAGAGGGGCACTGCATCACCACCGTGCACGCCGAGGCCAATGCGATTTTGCAGGCTGCGAAGAATGGCGTGTCGGTCGACGGCGCGGAGCTCTACACCACCGCCTCGCCGTGCTGGAACTGTTTCAAGCTGATCGCGAACGCCGGCATCCGCACCATCTATTACGGCGAGTTCTATCGCGACGAGCGTTCGCGCGACACCGCCGCACGCATCGGCATCACGCTCACGGACCTCGGCATCCCGGCGCCGGTCCGCAGCTAGTCGCAACCAGCCGCCGCTCCGCACCCCGCTCATGCTCGTTCTCGCCGCCGACACCTCGCTCCCGATTCTCTCCGTCGCCCTGCTGAACGACGACGCGCTCATCGGAGCGCTCGCGCTGCAGGGGAGCGGCTCGCGCAACGAGAAGCTGCTGCCGTCCGTCGACTGGCTGCTGACCGAAAACGGCGTCGACCGCCGCGAGGTCGAGCTGTTCGCCGTCACGCGCGGCCCCGGCTCGTTTACCGGTGTGCGCATCGGGCTCGCCACGTTGCAGGGCCTCGCGCTCGTGCTCGGCCGTCCGGTCTGCACGATGTCGACGCACGAGGCGATCGCGCACGACGAGCCGGGGCTCGTCACGATCGTCGACGACGCGGGCCGCGGCGAGTTTTACGTCTCATCGTTTGAAGATGGACGCGAGACCGTCGCTCCGCACCTCGGCGTACTTCCGGAAAGCGGACGTGTGATTCGCGTCGCCGACTTTCTGCAGCATCAGAACGTGGCCGTTCGCTGCGCGCGCCGCGCGCTCGAGATCGAACAGCGCGGCGAGGGAGAGCGCCATCGCGACGTCACGCCGATCTACGTGCGGCTCGCGGAAGCGGAAGTGAAGCTGCAGCAGAAAAAGAATGCATGACCTGCTGGTGATCGAGCCGCCGTCGCGGGAGGACCTCGACGCGATTCATCAGATCGAGGAGGTCTCATTTCCCGCGCCGTGGCGCCGCGACTTTTTCGTCAGCGAGATGAACGCCGACGGCCGCTTCAACCTCGTCGCGAAAAAAGGCGGTGCCGTGGTCGGCTACCTGTTCGCAATGTGGATCTTCGACGAGATGCACGTCAACAAGATCGCGGTCCTCGAGAGCGAGCGGCGTCAGGGCATCGCCGACGCGATGATGGCGCGCTGCTTCGACTTTGCGCGCGATCACGAGGTCGAATCGATCTCGCTCGAAGTGCGTCTCTCGAACGCCGGCGCGCAGGATTTCTACAAGCACCTCGAGTTCAAGCCTTCGTACTTGCGGCCGCGTTACTACCCCGACGGTGAATCGGCGGTAGTGATGGTCCGGCAGATGTGAATCGTCAATCCGCTTTGATCGCGGTGATCGGATCGAGGCGTGACGCCACGCGTGCCGGATACCAGGTCGCAACGACCGACAGGATCACGGCGACGACGTTCACGCCGATCACATCTTCGGCGTCGAGGGTGAACGGCAGGTAATTCGTAAAGTAGATGTCGGCCGGCAGCGGCACGAGGCGCCAGTAGTCGGCCGCCCACGAGAGGCCGATGCCGAGAATGTTGCCGAGGATCGTGCCGGTCAGGCCGATCAGCAGGCCGAGCTGCATGAAGAGCGAGCGGATGTTCTTTTCGGTCGCGCCGAGCGTGCGGAGCACACCGACCGAGGGGCGCTTTTCGAGGATCAGCATCGACAGAGAGGAGACGAGGTTCAGCGCGGCGACGAAAATGATCAGCGAGATCGTCGCGAACATCACGATCTTCTCGAGGCGCAACGCGAGGAAGAGCGGGCGATTGATCTCTTTCCACGTCTTGAACTGAAGCTTCGGAAAGCGCGCCGCGAGCGCGGCCTGCACTTCCTCGGCGCGCGCGGAGTCGCCGTACATCTCGATCGCGGTCGGCCGCCCTTCCGTGCCGAACAGTCCGGACGCGGCGTCGTGCGGCATCCATGCATCGATCGGGTTCTCGTCGTTCGTCGGCGCGACCATCTGCGCGACGCGGTAGCGGCGCATCACCGGCACCGGACCGAACGGCGTCAGGCGCATGCGCGGCGCGATCACGTCCATCGAATCGCCTTCGCGCAGCGACAGTGACGCGGCGAACGTGCGCGTCAGGAAAATCTCGGCTTCGTCTTTAGCAGGAATGCGCGGATCGCTGCGCACGCGCATCGGACGTCCGGAGTTCGTCTGTTCGTTTGCGCCGTATGCGATGCCGCTGACGAACGGCCGGATGTCGCGGACGCCGAGTCGCCGCGCCGCGACGATCACGGCCTCGGCGCCGTCGATCATGTTCTGCCCCGTCGGCTCGACCAGCACCTGCGGACTCGATTGAATGAGCCGCGCCTTGATCTGCCCCTGCAGTCCCGACAGCAACGCAATCGAGATCAGCAGCGTCGCCACGCCAACCGCGAGTCCGAGCATGCTGATGATCGACAGAAACGCCGTATGCGCCCGCTTCCGCGCGGACCACAAATATCGGCGTGCAATGCGGGTTTCGAGAGGCATTGGGATGTTGTGTCGGTTGTCAGTTGGCGGTTGTCTGCCCTGTGTGGTCGAGGCGAGGCTTCACAGACAACTGATCGCCGACAACCGAGAACCGCCCGCACTCTACAGCTTCTTCAACGCCTCGACCGCCTCTTCCAGCGTCTCCATCGCAAGCGAGAAGGACATGCGCAGGTGGCCTTCTCCCTCGGGGCCGAAGACGGCGCCGGGGACGGAGGCGATGGAGGTGCGCTCGAGCAGCGCTTCCATCGCTTTCCACGAATCGTCGCCGAGGCGTTTGCGGACGTCGGGGAAGGTGTAGAACGCGCCGGGAGGCGTGAGGCAATCGAAGCCGATCGCGTTGAAGCCGCCGACCAGCAGATCACGGCGGCGGCGGTAATCCTCGCGAATCGAATCGAAGAACGATGGATCGTGCGTCACGGCCGCGAGCGCGGCGAACTGCGTCGGCGTCGACACGCCGTTCACGCTGTTCAGCACCAGCTTCCGGATGAAGTCCATGAACTGCGGCGGCGCGACGACATAGCCGATGCGCCAGCCCGTCATCGAGAAGCTCTTCGAGAACGTGTAGATCGTGATCGTCCGCTCCTGCATGCCGGGGAGCGACGCGATGGACACGTGCTCGCCGTCATAAAGGAGGTCTTCGTACGCCTCGTCCGCGATCACGGTGAGGTCGTGCGCTTCTGCAAAGTCGGCAACGGCGGTGAGCTGTTCGCGCGTGAGCACATCGCCCGACGGGTTCGCCGGCGTGTTCACGTAAATCACGCGCACGCGCGGCGTGAAGCGCGATTCGAGCAACTCGCGAATGTCGTCGCGGCCCCGCACTTCATCCCACGGCACGCGCACCGCGACGCCGCCCGAATAGCTGACCTGATCCTTGATCGGCGTCCAGTAAGGCGCGAAGAACATCACCTCGTCGCCCGGATTGACGCTCGCCTGAAACGCGCAGAAGAGACCGTGCGCGCCGCCGGCGGTGACGATGATGTCGGTCGTTGCGACGTCGAGCTTGTTCTTGCGTGCGAGCTTCGCGCGCAATGCTTCGAGCAGTTGCGGGATTCCGGACGACGGTGCGTAACGCGTCTGGTTCTCGTCGATCGCGCGCTTCATCGCCTCTTTCACAAAGTCCGGCGAAGCGATGAACGGCTCACCGCCTTCGAGCTGCAGCACGCGTTGTCCGCGCGAGCGCATGTCGAGCACGCGGTTGCGGATCTTGACGATGTCGGAGAACCCGAGGAGGGATGCGCGATCGGCTACGTTCAAGCGCGGCGGATTCTACACGGGGCGCAGTTGGTGGAGGACAGGCAATCCTGCCTGTCCTCGTCCGTTGCGCGAAAAACAAAAGAGGACAGGCAGGATTGCCTGTCCTCCACTTGCGTCGCGGCGTCGCGCTAAGTGTTCGTTGGTGCCGGCGCCGTCGTCGTCACAGTCGCCGTGGCCGGCGTGTCGACGGTGATCTCGTCAGGCGCGGCTACGCGGCGGTGGGTCGGACGGCCGCGTCGCGGCGCGCTTGGACGCTGTGCTGCCGAAACGGGCTGTGAGTTCGCGCCGGCGCCGGCCGCGGGCGGATTCGCGGGCGCTGTCTGCTGCGACGGATCGGTGGCCGGCGCGGACGGCGGCACGATGCGCTGCGGCGGGGCCTGCGGCGACGGCGCTTCCTGCGCCTGCGGCATACGCGAGGACGGCATTGCGCCGCCCGAGCCCTGGAACTGCATGCTGCGGCGCGTGTGCTCGGCCGGATACATCCGCAGCATCGCCAGATGCGTCAGCTTGCTGTCGAGGATGCGCGGATTGACCCGAACGTCCATCAGCGAAGGATTGATCGTGTACGCCTTCGCGTATAGGCCGATCGCACGATCGCGATGCTCGCGTTTCTCTTCGACGAGGCCGAGCTGGAACAGCGCCGCGGCGTGGCCGGGCTTCAGATCGACGGTCTCGTTGAACGCGCGGCGCGCTCCGAGCTCGTCTCCGCGCGCGGCGCGCACGAGGCCGAGGTTGTACCAGGCGGGGAAGTAGTGATCGTCAGTATTGATGGCGCGCTCGAACTCGCGCTCCGCGTCCTTCGGAAAACCCTTCTCCACGAGCAGCGCGCCGAGGGTGTTGTGCGCCTCCGCGGACGCGGGATTCTGCCGGACGCTCTCGAGCGCGCGGTTGATGTTCGCGTCGAGCGTGCTGCCGGTGTTGAGGTACTTCTCGTAGAACGGTTTTTCGTACGGATTCTCGTCGTCGCGCAGGTCGCGAATCGCCGCACAGCCGACCATCGCCACGGCGGCGAGGGCAATGAGGAAAGTTCGTTTCATTCTCAGTCCTGAAGTGGTTTGGCTTTCAGCTTCACCTTCCCGTCGACGGTCTCGACGCGGAAGGCAACGGTCTTCACGTGGTACTTCTCGCGCACCATGTCGCTCTGCTTCTGAATCATCGCCGCGAGCTGATCGAGCGTCACCGAGGCGTGCTTCCCCATCTTGACGTGCTCGCGCTCGATCTCTTCGTACAGCTTGCGGACTTCTTCACCATTCGAGCCGGGTGTCATCCTTACGTACGGATCATCACCGTTCGACGTTACGCGTTGAGGAGCAGGAGCGGCCGGAGGCGGCGGTGGCGGCGCCGCGGTCATCGCCGCCTGTCTCCGCCGGAAGTCGATCGGACCTTCCTCGCGCTCGCGCATTTTGCGGCCCCACATCTCGCGGAACTGGTTGTAGCGCGAGATGATCGTGTTGAGCCGGAAGCGGCGCGTGTTGTCGCGCATCTTCTGTTTGCTGATCTCGTGGATGGACGATTCCACCTGATGCCGTTCGAATGACGGCGGCACCTTGATGATGCCGGTGAAGAACTGGTCGTACTTGTTCTTCAGGCGGCGGATGTCTTCTTCGAGCTTATCGAGCTCGTCGTCCTGTTTGATCACGCTGGCTCGGAACTAAACTACCCCAACCGATGCCAAAAGCGACCGCTGACGCCAGAGATTCCTCTCTCCGCCGCATCCCCTCGGTGGAGCGGATTCTTTCTGCTGCCGCGTTCGCACCGCTCATTGCTGAGTTCGGACGGGAAGGTGTGAAAGAGGCGGTGGTCGAACATCTGACGACGCTGCGCGCGCAACGCGCGTCGTACGACGAAGCAGATGCGCTGCATGCGGTGCGGCAGACCATGTCCGCCGCGACCGAGTCGTCACTCCGCCGCGCGATCAACGGCAGCGGCGTGATCATTCACACGAACCTCGGCCGTGCGCCGGTCGACCCCGCGATCTGGGCCGAGGCGGCCGAGATCGTGACCGGCTACTCGAACCTCGAATTCGATCTCGACGACGGCGGACGCGGCGCGCGCGACGAGCACCTCACCAACATCTGCCGCGCGCTTTTCGGATGCGAGGCGGCGATCCTGACCAACAACAACGCGGCGGCGACGATGCTGCTGCTCGCGTCGGTCGCGGCCGGTCGCGAGGTGATCGTGTCGCGAGGTGAGCTGGTCGAGATCGGCGGCGCGTTTCGCGTTCCGGACGTCATTCAACAGGGCGGCGCGAAACTGCGCGAGGTCGGCACGACCAATCGCACGCGCGCTCGCGATTACGCCGATGCAATCACGCGCCGCACGGCCGCGATCCTGCGCGTTCATCGCTCGAACTTCGACATCGTTGGATTCACGGAGACGCCGAAGCTCGAAGAGCTGATCGAGGTCGCGCGGGCGAAGAACGTCCCGCTGCTGTACGACGAGGGGAGCGGCCGTCCGGTCGATCTGACGCGCTACGGATTCGCGCCGTCGGAGACCGTCGCGCAGGCGATCGCGCAAGGCGTCGACGTGATCACCTGCTCGACCGACAAGCTCCTCGGCGCAACGCAGGGTGGCCTGATCCTCGGCCGTGAAGAATTGATCGCGCGCTGCCGCCGGCATCCATTGATGCGCGCGCTGCGCGTCGGAAAAGAAACGTACGCGATCGTCGCCGCGACCTTGCGCGCATTCGCCACCGGCAAGTACGAAGAGCGCGTGCCGATCTACCGCATGCTCGCCGCACCGCTCGAATTGCTGCGCGCCCGCGGCGAGCATCTCATTCGCGGCACGAGTGCGCGCATCGTCGACAGCCGTTGCGCCCTCGGCGGCGGCACCACGCCGACCGAAACCATTCAGTCGCTCGCCATCGAAGTCGACGGCGACCCCAACGAACTGCACGCCCGCTTCCTGCGCAACGACCCCCCGATCATCGGCCGCATCCACAACGACCGCTTCACGATCGAACTGCGCACATTGATGGAGACCGACCTGACCGAAGTCGCACGAGCGCTGTAGTTTGGAGT
>DASVRB010000436.1:0-5624 GCA_036388835.1 Thermoanaerobaculia bacterium
GGAGTGCGGCGACGCCAGTCGCCGCTTTCACTCCGATCGCAGTTAAAGCGGCGACTGGCGTCGCCCGCACTCCAAACTACGTAATTCGCTCGCCTTTTGCGGACGCTTCGATCAGCTTCTCCAGCCGCCGCAAACGTGTGGCTTCCTGTTTCGCGTTCACGACCCAGAAGGTGAGCGTTCGGCGATAGCCGGGTGGTTGTTGCTCGAAGAAGGTCCACGCTTTTTCGTTTGCACGGAATTGCTGTTCGAGCTCGGGCGTGAAGGTCACGGCGGTCTCGCGCTCGAACGCGTACTTTTGCCGCGCCTCGTCGCGTGCGTCGAATGCCGCCTGTCCTGCAGGCGCTACGAGGCCGAGCTTCTGCAGCTCTGCAAAGCGTTTGGTGTTGACGTCGCTCCAGTAGCTCTTCTTTTTGCGCGGGGTGAAGCGATGCATGTAGCTGACGTCGTCGATCCTCTTCACGACGCCGTCGATCCAGCCGAAGCAGAGCGCCTCGTCGACCGACTCTTTGTACGTCAGGCCGCCGCGGCCGGAGTCTTTCTTATAGAAGCCGACGAAGAGCTCCGTCACCTTGTCGTGGTTCTTCTCCAGCCACTTGCGAAAGGCGCTCTGCGAGGCGAAGAAGCGCGGCTCCGTCACTGCTTTTTCCTCGGGAACGGCGTGCAGAACGGATCGCCGACCGCGCATTCGGCGAACTCGAACTGAATGGTCGTGTGAGCGATGCGGTAGTCATGCGCGAGCATCGCGTTGATCTGCTCGAGCAGCGTCGCGGTCGTGCTGACCGGCACGTCGCCGACCATGAGATGTGCCGAGAGCGCGGGGCTGGACGGACCGAGCGCCCAGATGTGGAGGTGATGCACACCGTGGATCCCCTCGATCTCGCTGAGTGAATGCGTCACCGCATCGGGATCGATGCCGGACGGCGTTCCTTCGAGCAGCAGGTTCATCGACTCGCGCAGGACGCCGTAACTGCTCCAGAGAATCAGCACGCCGATGAGGATCGACACCAGCGCGTCCCACTTCGTCGAGCCGGTGAGGTGGATCAGCACGACCGCCACGATGATGCCGGCCGACGACACCGCGTCGCCGACCATGTGCACGAACGCGCCGCGGATGTTCACGTCCTCGCGGCTTTCGTGATGGATCGAGATCGCCGTGGCCGCGTTGACGCAGAGCGCGATCGCGGCCGTGATCAGCATCGGCATCGTCAGCAGATCGCGCGGCTCCTGCAGCCGCTCCCACGACTCGCGGAAGATGAAGAACGTGAACGCCACCAGCATCCCGGCGTTGATGAACGCCGCGAGAATGCCGGCGCGCTGATAGCCGAACGACTTCTGATGCGTCGGCTCGCGCCGCGCCAGCCGCACGGCAACGAGCGCGATGATCAGCGCCGCTGCGTCGGTGAGGTTGTGCAGCGCATCGCCGATCAGCGCGAGCGAGCCGGCGTAAATGCCGATCGTCAGCTCCGCGATCACGACCAGCACGTTCGCCGCGGTGGCGATCGTCAGCTTGCGCGAGACGGAAGAGTGATCGTGGTGATGGTGCGCGTGCGCCATGCGAGCAGCGCCCAGTATCGCCCAGCCGCGTGCCGAGCGGCGCTACTGCCGGGTGCTCTTCTCGACCTTCTTCGATTTCGCCGCGACCTGCTCGGCCATCGCTCCGCGCTGCGCCTTCAGCTTCGACGCGAGCTCCGCGTCCGCCGTGGCGATGATCTGCGCCGCGAGAATGCCGGCGTTGCGCGCCCCGCCGATCGCCACCGAGGCCACCGGGATTCCGGGAGGCATCTGCACGATCGCGTAGAGAGCGTCGAGGCCCTGCATCGCGCCGCTCGCCAGCGGCACGCCGATCACCGGACGCGTCGTGAACGAGGCCACGACACCCGGCAGGTGCGCGGCCATGCCGGCGCCGGCGATGAAGACCGCGCAGCCGTTGGCTTCGGCCTCAGTGATGATTTGCTTCGCGCGCTCCGGGCTGCGATGGGCCGAGGCGACGGCGAAATCGTACGGAACACCCGCTTCGTCGAGAGCGGCCGCGGCCTGCGACATCACCTCGGCGTCGGAATCGCTTCCCATGATGATCTGAACCCAAGGTTTCATGACGATGCAGCCCGCGCTTCCAGCGCGCGATATCCGATATCGCGGCGGTAGCGCGCTCCTTCAAATCGAACTTTCGGCGCCGCATCGTACGCTTTCGCGAGCGCCTCCGACAGGGTGGCCGCGCGTGCGCAAACGCTGACGACGCGGCCGGCTTGATTGATCAGTTTTCCGCCCCTTTTCACGACGCCGGCGTGGAACACGACCACCGACTCGTCGTCGACCGGATCGAAATCGACTTCCTGTCCCTTCACGAAATCGTCGGGATAGCCGTCGACCGCGACGACGATGCATGCCGCCGCTTCCTTCTTCCAGTTCAGCTTCATGTCGCCGACATTTCCGCGCGCGACTTTGAGGCAGACGTCGGCGAGGTCATCTTCCATCCGCAGCATCTGCACCTGCGTTTCGGGATCGCCGAAGCGGCAGTTGTACTCGAGCACTTTCGGGCCGTTCGGCGTGAGCATCAGCCCGACGAAAAGGACGCCGGTGTACGGCCGCCCCTCGGCGGCCATGCCCTGCACGGTCGGAATGACGATGGTGCGCATGATGTCGGCCGCGGTTTCGCCCGTGAGGACGACCGCGGGCGAGTGGGCGCCCATGCCGCCGGTGTTCGGGCCGGTGTCGCCGTCGAATGCTTTCTTGTAGTCCTTGGCCGGAGCGAGCGGGAGTGACTTCTTCCCGTCGGTGATGACCATGAACGAGACTTCCTCGCCGGTCAGGAACTCCTCGACCAGGATGCGGGTCGCGGCGTTGCCGAACTTCTTCTCGTCGAAGACCATCCGCAGGTAATCGTCCGCTTCCGCTTTCGAGTCGACGATCACCACGCCCTTACCGGCGGCGAGGCCGTCGACCTTGAGGACGCAGGGGAAGCCCATCTTTTTCACAGCCGCATTCGCCTCGTCGAGCGAACTGCAGGCGGCGGCATTCGCGGTCGGAACGCCGTACTTGCGCATGAATTCTTTGGAGAAGACTTTCGATCCCTCGAGCTCGGCGGCGAGCCGGGTGGGGCCGAAGATGGCCAGGCCGCGCTTCTGGAACTCGTCCACGATGCCGAGGGTGAGCGGGAGCTCCGGGCCGACGATGGTGAGATCGATGCGGAGCTTTTCGGCGAAATCGGCCAGCTCGATGATGTCGGCCACCCCGATCTGGACCACGTCCGCGACCGTCGAGATCCCGGCGTTCCCCGGCGCTGCGTACAACTCCCGCACCAGCGGAGACTGCTTGAGCTTCCAGCAGAGCGCGTGCTCGCGCGCACCCTGACCGACGACTAGAACTCGCATGTTCCGTGGATTGTAGCAATTAGGTTGTCAGTTGTCGGTTGTCTGTTGTCGGCGGCGTTTGGCGGCCGGCACGGTCCAAGCGAGACGGCGCAGACAACCGACAACTGACAACCGACAACGTTTGAAGGGAAGCCCCCGCCCCCCTAGACGTTCCGCCAGCAGCGCCCGTACTACCGTGCAATGTCCGCGGAACTCCGCCTCATGATGCCGACGACACCGAAGGTCGAACCCGATGATCGCGAGCTGGTGCAGACGATCCGGAGCGGCGATGCCGACGCGTTCGAGACCCTGGTGCGCCGCAAGACCTCGAAGGTTTACGCCCTCTGCTACCGCATCATCGGGAACGCCGAGGATGCCAAAGACATCTCCCAGCTCGTGTTTCTCAAGCTGTGGGAAAACCTCCAGAAATACGACGCCCAGTACGCGTTCGACACCTGGCTGTACCGCATGGTCACGAACGTGGCCATCGACTTCATGCGCAACAAACAGTCGCGCGACAACGCCGTCAACTCCAACCTCCGCCTCGTCAAAACGGCAGCAGAAGCGGAGCAAGGCGTGGTCGTGCAGCGGAAAGAAGTCGAGAACGTCTTCAACGTCATCGCCAACGTCCTCTCGCCCAAGCAGAAGACGATCTTCGTGATGAATCAGATGGAAGACCTGCCGGCCTGCGAGATCGCGAAGATCCTCGGCTGCCGCGAGTCGACGGTGCGCAATCACCTCTTCAATGCGCGCAAGCTGATGCAGGAACAGTTGCAGAAGCAGTATCCGGAGTACGCGCAGCTCTGGAGGGCCCGATGATCTCCTGCGATTCGTTCCGCGCGCGCTTCGAGCCGGGCAGCGATGATCCGGCGGTGCTCGAGCACATTCGCTCCTGCGACCGCTGCCTCGACGTCGCCGCGCAGTCCGATCCCGACATGATGTTCCGCGCCCTCGGCGGCGACGAGCTGATTCCACCCGGCGGCATCGATTCGTTCGTTGACGACGTGATGCAGCAGGTGCGGGTCCGCGGCGCGGAGAGCACCGTCAGCGCCTCACGCAAGGTCGTGAGCTGGCCCCGTCGCCTGGCCGTCGCGGCGACGCTCGTGGCCGGCCTGACCGGTGCGATGCTCTACAAATCAGCCGTGGCGAACGGCCCGGCGTACACGAAGCCTGCAGCGATCGATGCGGCGCTCCGTCCGCAGCAGGCGAGACCGGTCTTCACGACGAAGCCGGTCATCGAGACGTATGAATCCGACAACGCAACCATCGTCGAAGTGCCGACTGAAGACACAGGCGATGACGTGAAGATCGTGATGATCTTCGACGAGAACCTCCCGGCGGACTTATGAAGCGAAACCTGATGATTTTGATGGCGATGCTGTTCGTCGCCGCGAGCGCGTTCGCGGAAGCGGATGCGGCAGCCGGCGGCGTCGGCAAGAGCCTGACCGTGCGGACGTTCCAGTTCAAACACAAGCAGGCCGATAAAGCCGCGAACGTGATCAAGCCGCTCATGAGCGCGGAAGGATCGATGTCGATCCAGCCGGCGGCGAACTCGCTCGTCGTGACCGAGCTCCCGGAAAATTTGAAGAAGATCGCGATTGCGCTCGCGCAGTTCGACGCGCCGGTGCAGGCGCTCAATCTCTCCATCCGGCTCGTCTCCGCGGGTCGCGGAACGGCCGAGCAGGCGCGCGTGGATCCGGCGCTGCGCGACGTCGAGTCGAAGCTCGCGCTGTTGCGCTACAACGTGCTCGAGAGCATCGGCGCCGCAACCGCGTCCGGCAGCGAAGGGGAGCCGGTCCTCGTGGAGCTGAACGGCTACCGCGCCGACTTCAAGTTCGGCGAATACGATCCGGCCAGCGACTCGGTGAAGCTCAATGAATTCCGCCTCGCGCGACTCGACGGCGATCAGCTCTCGCCGATGCTCAAGACCACGTTGAACCTCAAACTCGGACAGACAGTCATCATCGGCGCGACGAAACAGGCCAGCAGCAATCGCGCGCTGATGATCGTTGTAACAGCCCAGCGCTGACGGGCAGCGCACCTCCTACTCCTCCCGTGGGCGCGGCGCGCGCCGCTCACCCGTGCGCCGCGCCCCACGGTTTTCCGGCATATCTTCCCGCCCGCCAGATTGCCACCGGCGCCTTCCGCCGCGTACGCCGCACCGGAGCTCATGCCGTGGATGTTCGCCCAGAAGCGGTGGACCGCAAGGACGTGATCCCGACAAGTACGTCCGAATCCACACCGAACGGTCATCCCGAGCGTAGCGAGGGACCT
>DASVRB010000437.1:0-6637 GCA_036388835.1 Thermoanaerobaculia bacterium
CTAGGCAACGGGCTGCTGCCGCTCGAATCACATCTGTCATCCCGAGCGTAGCGAGGGGCCTGGGTGGGCGGGGCGCGATGCACGTGCCTCCCGCGCCCCGCCCGCCCAGGTCCCTCGCTACGCTCGGGATGACAGATGTGATTCGAGCGGCAGCAGCCCGTTGCCTAGTGGCGGCTCGAGACGCGTGCGTGCCGCTGCACGTGCCGCTCATGCTTGTCGCGGCAGACACGTCCCTTCACCTGACGAATGGTCATCACGATGGCCGGGACGTTGAGGAAGCGGAAGATGTCGATCGGCGCCGCCGGTGCGAAATTCATCGTAGCGGCGAGGAGCGCGGCGCGGGCGCTGGAGCGGGTTCGCATCGATTTTCGCAACGGTGCAGGCGTTGAGAATATTCGGCCGGTTCGGCTCGGCGGGAAGGTGACCCGCACGCGTTGACCGAAGCGTAGGAGATGAACGCAGAACGCAGAACGCAGAATGAAGAATTGAGAAATGGAGCCGAATGCAGTTCGGAGCGCTTTCTCAATTCTTCATTCTGCGTTCTGCGTTCTACATTCGTTCAAGCCTGCTCAAAATACCGCCGCCTCTCCCAATCCGTCACCACCGCATCGAACTTGCGCTGCTCGGTTTTGAAGAAGTGGAGGTAGTGCTCGACGACGTCGTCGCCGAGGGCTTCGCGGGCGAAGGTGCTTTGCTCGAGCGCGTCGATTGATTCGCGAAGGTGATGCGGAACCTGCGGCAGTTGCTGCGCTCCGTAGACGTCGCCTTCGAATGCATCGGGCGGCTCGATCTGCTTCTCGATGCCGTCCAGGCCCGCCGCGAGCGTGGCGGCGAAGGCGAGGTATGGATTCGCGTCGGCGCCGGCGGTGCGGCATTCGATGCGCAGCGATGAGCCGTGCCCGACGATGCGGAAACCGGCGGTGCGGTTGTCGTAGCTCCAGGCGATGCCGGTCGGCGCGAACGAACCCGGCACATAGCGTTTGTACGACGCCGGATACGGCGCGTAAAACGGAAAGAGCTCGCGAATGTGCGCCATCCAACCGCCGAGAAACCAGCGGAAAAGCTTCGAGCATTTGATCGGGCCGAGGTTCTCGTCGCCCTTGAACAGCGGCTCGCCTTCGGGGCTCCAGAGACTCGCGTGAATGTGGCAGCTCGAGCCGGCGTAACGCTCGTCCCACTTGGCCATGAACGTCACTGACTTGCCGTGACTCCAGGCGATCTCCTTCGCCGCCTGCTTGTAGAGCGTGTGGCGATCGGCCATCTCCAGCAGCTCCGCGTAACGGAGACCGATCTCCTGCTGCCCCGGTCCCCATTCGCCTTTCGACGATTCGCACGGAATGCCGGAGCGCTCGAGGTGGCGGCGGATGTCGGCGATCAGGAACTCTTCTTTCGTTCCCTGAAAGACGTGGTAATCCTCGATCAGGCGGCCGATCGGCTCGAGGTTGACGAAGCTCTTTTTCGCGACGTCCTCGTACGAATCTTTGAAGACGTACAGCTCGAGCTCCGACGCTCCCATCGCGACGTAACCCATGTCCGCGGCGCGCTTCAGTTGCTTGCGCAGAATGCCGCGCGGCGCGTACGGCACCAGTTCGTCCGACTCTTCCTGATATACGTCGCAGAGCACGATCGCGGTCTTGTCGAGCCACGAGGCGATGCGCATGGTGTTGAAGTCGGGCACGGGCCGGAAGTCGCCGTAGCCTTTCGCCCAACTCGTGAACTGGTAGCCCGGCACCGGATCCATGTCCATGTCGCAGGCGAGGAGGTAATCGCACGCGTGGATCTCGCTCTCCTCGACGAAGAATCGCGCCACGATCCGCTTGCCGACGAGGCGGCCATACATGTCGGGAAAGACCACCAGCACCGTGTCGATGTCACCGTCGGCGGTGAGGCGCTTGAGATCGTCGAAGCTGATTCGTCCGTGCATTCTGGTTTCCTTTGAGTTCCTCGGAGTTCCGCGGAGTTCCTCGGAGTTCCTCGGTTCCTCGGTTCCTCGGTTCCTCGGTCTGCTGGTTCGGCGGCCGTCGCTCAGATGGTCGGCACTCCGAGGCACTCCGAGGAACCCGAGGCACTCCGAGGAACCGAGGAACCGAGGCACCGAGGAACTCCGTCTTCACGTCACATCGATATAAACCGTCTTCCACTCCGTGTAGTGGTCGAGCGCCTGCAGACCGAGCTCGCGCCCGAGGCCGCTGCGTTTGACGCCGCCGAAGGGGCCTTCCACGTGCACGCTGCTGCCGCTGTTGATCGAGAGATTGCCGGTCTGCACGGCGCGGGCGAGGCGCATGGCGCGGCCGATGTCGCGGGTCCAGATCGAGCCGGAGAGTCCGTACATCGAATCGTTGGCCATCGCCACCGCCTGCTCTTCGTCGGCGAACGGCATCACCGCCACCACCGGGCCGAAGATCTCCTCGCGCACGATCGCCATCTCCGGTTTCGCGTCGAGAAACACAGTAGGGGCGAGGTACGTGCCGCGCTCCGGATAGTCATTCGCGCCGCCGCCGCAGGCGAGGGTCGCGCCTTCCGAACGGCCGCTGTCGATGTACTGCATGACCCGGTCACGATGCGCGGCGGTGACGAGCGGACCCATCTCCGTTTCATCCGCGAGCGGATCGCCGACTTTGATCTTGTTGAACGCTTCGACCACCGCTTTCGAGAAGCGGTCGTAGATCGATTGCTGGACGAGCACGCGGCTGCGCGCGCAGCAATCCTGTCCCGCGTTGCCGAGCGCGCTCGACGCTGCCGACGCGACGGCGCGATCGAAATCGCAGTCTTCGAACACCAGATTGGCCGACTTGCCGCCGAGCTCCAGCGAGACGCGCTTGACGTCGTCGGCCGCGAGGCGCATCACGTTCATCCCGACCGCGGTCGAGCCGGTGAACGCGACTTTTCGCACCGCCGGATGTTTGATGATCGCTTCGCCGACCACCGAACCCGCGCCGGGAATGACGGTGAAGACGCCTTCCGGAAATCCTGCTTCGAGTGCGAGCTCGGCGAGGCGCATGGCCGTGAGCGGCGTCTGCTCGGCCGGCTTGAGCACGACCGTGTTTCCCATCGCCAGCGCCGGTGCCGACTTCCACGCCGTGATGGCGAACGGGAAGTTCCACGGGACGATGATTCCGCAGACGCCGACCGGCTCGCGGAATGAGAGCAGCACGCCCGGCGCCGCGGCCGGGATGGTCTGTCCGCCGACTTTGTTGGTCGTGCCGGCGTAGTACTCGAACACGTTAGCGGCGAGGCCGACTTCATCGCGCGCATCGCGAATCGGCTTGCCGACGTTGCGCGCTTCGAGCGTCGCCAGCTCATCGCGATTCTCGCGAATGCGCTCCGCGAGCTTCATCAGCAGACGCCCGCGATCGCGCGTGTTCACGCGCCGCCATTCGCCGTTGAACGCACGCTCCGCCGCCACGATCGCGCGCCCCGCTTCTTCAGCAGTGGATTGAGCAACTTCCGCCAGCGCCTCGCCGGTCGCCGGCTCGATCAGGGTTGTGTTGGACACGTGGTTGGATCGTGCACAGTGGTTGCCAGCGGCGTCCGAACGTAGAACGTAGAACACGGAACACGGAACACGGAACGAAGGCGCGACGCCGAACACCCGTTCCGTGTTCCTCGTTCTGCGTTCTACGTTCCGAACTAGTCCGGCGCCAACATCTCGGTCGCGGGCTCGCCCTGCATCGTGTGCCACGCGATCGCGGCGAGGACGATCGTGCCGCCGGCGATGGCGAATGCGGAGGGGCGTTCGTTGAGAAACAGAAAGACCCAGATCGGATTCGCGACGGGTTCGAGCATGCCGGTGAGGGAGGCTTCGGTCGCCGTGACGTAGCGCAGGCCTTTGACGAAGAAGGCGTAGGCGAGACCGATCTGCACGATGCCGAGGAAAAGCAGCGCGAGGAGCGAGGTCGTGGTGAGCGCGAGGTCGCTGGCGACGAATGGGAGGAGCACGAGTGCGAGGCCGACGTTCCCCCACGTCACCGCCGCGCGCGAGGCCGCGTGCTCGCGGCGCAGCGCGAGGATCATCGTGGCGAAGAAGACGCTCGATAAAAGCGCCATCGCATTGCCGGCCATGCCGCGCGCTTCGAACTTGCCGACGAAAAAGAGCGCCATCCCGCCGAGGGCTACGCAGATCGCGATCACATCGCGGCGGCGCATCGGCTCGCGCAGCACCAGCGGCGAGAGCAGCAGCACCCAGATCACCCCCGCGTACTGCAGAAAAATCGCATTCGCCGCGGTCGTCCATTTCGTCGCCGTGACGAAGGTGACGAGGCAGCCGCCGTAGCTGAGGATCGCGATCGCGAACGCCGGAGACCATTTCACCCGGATGTCGCGCCGAAAGATGATGAAGAGCGCCACCGCCGCGAACACCGACCGATAAAACGTCACCTTCAACGCCGGATCGACCACCGCCTTGATCCCGATCCCGCCGGTCGACCAAAGCAGCGCTGCCACGACGATGTAGAGGATTCCGGTACGACGATCTGCCACGGGGCGAGTGTATGTGAATCGAGGCGCTTGAGGCGCTTAGGCGCTTAGGGAGTCGAGGCGCTTGAGGCGCTTAGGCGCGGAGGCGCTTGGGTGAGGTGTCGGCTTGCGGCTTGTCGTTCGCGACGAGCAGCTCGCGACAAGCATGTCGACAGCCGATGCATCACCCAAGCGCCTCCGCGCCTAAGCGCCTAAGCGCCTTTTTCTTTCGCATTGCGTTTATGCCGCACGGTGATTCCGTAGCCGAGCAATCCGTTCAGGATCATCACGCCATTCGTGACCGCGAAGACCCAGTTGCGGACGAGGAGGCTGTAGATGGTGAAACCGACGGAGGCGGCGAGCTGGCCGACGAAGAGCCACGTCGAGACGCCGGCGCTGGTGTGGTCGCGCCACTGCTTGGCGATCTGGGTGGCGATCGTGAGAACCAGAATGATGGAGCTGACCCATCCGATGACTTCGATCATGGCGGGCCGGCTCCTCGCTCAGTTGGTCAGGTACGGTGCACGCTCGAGCCGCGACCGCACTTCGCTTTCGGCAGGCGGGCATCGGAGCGGATCCTCGGGCGGCGGCACGACCAGCGCGCACTCGCGTACGAGCTCCGCCAGCATGTCGATCTCGAGGGGCTTGTTGAGGACCGCGGAGACGAGCTCCGGGTCGAGATAGGTGTCGTTCTTCGGGTCGCGCACCGCGAGGATGAACGTCGTCGCGGTCGGACGCTGTTCGTTAAAGTCCGCGACGAAAGACTCGCCGGCGCGGTTCGGCATGTCGACGTCGACGATCGCAAGCGCATAGTCGCACTGGGAGGTCTTCTCCAGTGCCTCCTCCGCGCTTGCAGCGGTGTCGACGCCGACCGGTTGATGTCTGAGAATCGTGAAGAGCATCGTGCGGAGAACGTCGTTGCTTTCGACGATCAGCACTCTCGGTTCGTCAGTCATGTTTTTATTCCTCTTGACTGACTCTCAAATCTCAAAAGGCATGCCACGGACGAGGTCAATTGGGCTTTTCTGACGCGCGTTCGACGTGCTGTGCAGGACCGTCCGCACACGACTCGAGCTGCTCGCGCGGCACCGCCGCGTTCACGCAGCCCGACACGGTGTCGACCAGCAGCTCGATGTCGAACGGCTTGTGCATCGTGCCGATGACGAAGCTCTTGTCGAACGGCTTCGGCTCGATCCCGGCCGTGAGCACGAGCACGAGCGGCCGCGAAACGTCGGGGATCTTCGCCAGCTCCTCGAGCACGCCGTATCCGCTCATGCGCGGCATCATCAGATCGAGGATGACGAGCGCGTAACTGCACGACGTCAGTTTCTCGAGCGCGTCGACGCCGTTGCGCGCGGTGTCGAGCTGATACCCGCGCCGGCGCAGGACAGTCACGACGAGCGCGCGAATGGCGTCGTCGTCATCGACGATGAGGATCCTTTTCTCGAGTCGCATCAGCCCCGCGCCACTCAAAAATGCGAATAACTTGGGAGCAAGTTGCGCGCCCGGATTGCGCCAATTACTTGACCAGTTTCGAGATCGCCCGGAACTCGTCCGTTCCCGACACGACCGCCAGCTCGAACAGCGCCATTTCGGTCGAGCTGAGCTTTACGCCCTCGCTCACCAGGCGCCGCAACGCGATCTCTTTGTTCTCCGGATCGCGCGAGGAAATGGCGTCGGCGACGAGCGTGACCTGCAGGCCGGCGGCGAGGAGATCGCGCACGGTCTGGTAGACGCAGACGTGCGCCTCGACCCCCGCCACGATCACCTGCCGGCGCTCGAGCGCGGCGAGCTGCGCGGCGAAGGCCTCACACCCCTGCGCGGAGAAGCACGACTTCTCGATCGGGCGGTAGCCGGTGGTCTCTTCGAACGCGGCGCGGATCGGCTCGACCGTGCGGCCGAGGCCTTTGACGTATTGCTCGGTGAGGATCGCCGGCACGCCGACCACGTGGCAGCCGCGCACGAGCCGGTCGACGTTGCGCACGACGTCTTTGGCGCGGTCGATGACCGGCATCAACCGCTCCTGCACGTCGATCACCACGAGCACGGATTTGAATCGATCGAGTCTCATACGACGCGGTGCAACGGCTCCGCTCCGCGCAGGAACAGAAGCACATTCGTTGCCGCGATGCGAGCCATCGCGTTGCGCGCTTCCTCGGTGGCCGAGCCGATGTGCGGCACG
>DASVRB010000438.1:0-8045 GCA_036388835.1 Thermoanaerobaculia bacterium
GCTGCGGGAAGTGGCGGAAGAGGAGATCGCCGACGACGAAGCCGAGCACCGAGTCGCCGAGGAACTCGAACGTCTCGTTGTGGCGAACTTCGCTGTCTTTCGCTTCGTGCGAGTACGACTTGTGCGTGAGCCCGCGCCGCAGCAGGTCCTGCTGGGTGAACGTGTAGCCGATGCGCTGCTCGAACTCGGAGAAATCTTCGGTTGGCAAACGGGGAAAGTATAGCTGCGCCGAAAATGACAAACGCCGCGATTTGTTCGCGGCGTTTGCTGGCCGAGCCTTCCGGCTGCCTACGAGGTTAGCTGTCGGATTCGGGCTGGAAGCCCTACCAGCTTGCGGCTGGATTCACCCCGGACGGTGGCAAGCCGTCACTAATTTGGTTCCCCCGTTCCTCGGCGCCGAGGATTAGGCGGCAAGGCCGCCACCAAAATGGCGACCGAAGGAGTGTACGCCGGGGTGACTCGATGTCAACGGGATTCTGCGGCTGAGCCCGTACCCGTGGAGCGGCGGGCTCTTGGCCCGCCGACGTCAATCAATGTTCGGCGGGCTAAAGCCTGCCGCTCCACTAGAACGCGACGACTGAGACTGGCGAGCGAATTGCCCCGGTCCGCGCCCATGGAACCAAGTGATCGCAGAAGCACCGAACGGACGCCGATGGGAGTGAGTGACGGCGCGCACATGACCGGCATCGTCGAGCGCAACATCCGCGCACTATTGCAGCGCCGGAAAGAAGACGACGCAAAAAAAGCCTTCGACGAGCGACTTGCCGACGCCGTGACGCGCTTCACCGGCAGCATGAAGTTCGTCTACATCCATCTGCTTCTCTTTGGCGGCTGGATCATCATCAACCTCGGCTGGATCCCGTTCATCCCGAAATTCGACTCGAGCTTCGTCGTCCTGGCCATGGTGGCGTCGGTCGAGGCGATCTTCCTCTCGACGTTCGTCCTCATCAGTCAGAACCGGATGGCCGCGCTCGAAGCGCAACGCTCCGACCTCGACCTGCAGGTCAGCCTGCTCGCCGAGCACGAGATCACGCGCCTCATCACCCTCGTCAGCGCGATGGCCGCGAAGATGGACATCGCCGAGGCGAGACACCCCGAGCTCCTCGAGCTCGCGAAGGACGTCATCCCCGAGGCCGTGCTGCAGACGATGGAAGACACCGCCGCGAAAATTGCGAAGGAGTAGGCGCGGCGATGAAGGAGTTGCGCGAGAGAAGAGGAGTGGTGCCCAGGGACGGAATCGAACCGCCGACACGAGGATTTTCAGTCCTCTGCTCTACCAACTGAGCTACCTGGGCAGGTGTGCCTCGCGCGAGCGGCGCGCAAGATACCACAGCGGGCGCCACCGGCAAGCGGGGTTAACGCGAGAGGGTGAAAATCATTCCCCGGGCACGGTCTCAACCCTCTGCATCGCGGTTGACGCGAGGTCGAGCCTGTGCATGAATTCTGTCATGACGGAATAGCATATCTAACAATAACCTTGCGCGAAGCACATGACCCCATGCCGCGCTTTGCTGTTGCTGTTGCTCTCGGTCTCACTCGCCTATCCCCTCACCGCCGCGCCCTCGTTCCAGTTCGAAGCCGATCGTGTCGCAATCAGCGGCGTCACGCCGAAGACGACCGTGCACGCGTACAGCCTCTCCCGCGAAGCGAAGGGGACGTACACGGACGTCGTGCCACGCGAGATCACGCTGACGGACGAGGACGGAGACGGTGTCGTGATCTGGCCGCTCGGCGCCGCCGTCGCTCCGCGGTCGATCTGGTTCGCCGTCGACATGAGCAGCGGCGCGCCCGCCGTGGCCGCGCCCGCCGGCTACGCGGTGACGCGCGTCCAGTTGGACGGCGTCAATCTGAAGAAGGCATCCGGCGCCGACATCACGCAACTCGCGTTCGGCGGAACCATGGTCGAGTTCATCGTGGTACGCCCCGGCACCGGCGCATGGCGCGCCGTCGCAGCGCGCGGCGGCCCCGCCGACGAGGGCACGGATCCCGACCGGCCGACGATCTCCGTTGAAAAGCTCGAGGCGAAGGGCGGCACCACGGAGCTCGCGCCGAAGAACCTCAAGCGCGGCGACGTCGTGCTGATGGTCAATTCTCCTTCATCCCTTCGAGCATTACCCGTCGGCCGCAAAGCAGGGCAACTACTTTCACGGTCAGTCGATCGCGAGAGGAGGCGTGACGCATGGTTGCTTGTGCTACGGACAGGATCCGACGATGCTTAATTATCTATGGAAAGAGACCGGAAGAATTCCAGTCGCTGTGGGCATACCGGTGGTAAGACCATGAAGACTGTCATTCTTATCGCTCTCATCGCCGCGTTCTGCGCCTGCGGTGGCCGCGATCGTGGCGAGCAAACCAACAGCGCTACAACGACCACCGGCCCCGCCGCCGCGCGCACACTCAATGTGGCAGCACTCACCGACCGCGTATGGGTGATGCTCGAATCCGATTGGTATACGGACGGAACGGGCGCCCCTCCGTTCGCCGCATACGCCCGGGTCATGCGCTTCGAGCCCAGCGGCCGTTTTTCGTGGCTCGGCTGCCAGCTGATCCGGACCGATGGCAGGGTCGCGATCAGTCGGGGCGACGGGCTCGTGTTTTTCTTTGGCACCTGGAAAGCGGTTGGCGATCACGTTGAAGTCGAGTACGTGAAGGTGCGCGAGACGATGCATCGTCGAGGGAGTGATCATCCGTATCAACGAAAGGTTGCTGCTCGCGCCGAACTGCGCGGCGGCGTTCTGATGTTCGAAGACGGTCAGTTCACCAAGTCGATCGATCCAGGGACCGAGGACTACCACCTCGTCGTGAACGGTGTCCGCGAATGGGAGGATGCGAACCTTCGCAAGTTCTTCGCTCGGCACTAGCTGCCGGAGCGTTGCGGCCTAACGCACGCGATCGCGCACCAGCACCGCCAGTTCCCTCAATCCTCGCGCGGAGGCGCCCAATGGCTCGATCGCGGCCATGGATGTCTCGACCAGTTCTTCGCTCAGTTTTCGTGCGCCTTCGACGCCGGCGAGTTTGACGAAGGTGAGGCGTTGCTGGTCTTTGCCGACGTCTTTGCCGAGGGTTTCGGGATTGGAGGTGACGTCGAGGACGTCGTCGGTGATCTGGAAGGCGAGACCGAGGTTTTTGGCGAACACTTCGATCCGCTGCAGTGGCGCGGGGTGGATGTTCGCGAGCATGCCTCCGACCGCGGCCGCGGCGACGAACAGCGTTCCGGTTTTGCGGGAGTGGATGAACTCGAGCGTGTCGAAATCGAGGCGCGCCTCTTCGCTGTGAAGGTCGACTGCTTCCCCCGCGATGGTGCCATCCCAGCCGACTGCATCGACGACACGCTGCACGACCTGCTGCATCGGCCAGCGGCGCGGCGTGAGGTCGGCGTGCGTTTGCGCGACGAGGCCGTACGCGTGATTGAGGAGTGCGACGGCGGAGAGGATGGCCAGGTCCTCGCCGAACTCGCGATGCAGGGTCGGCGCGCCGCGGCGGAGCTCGGCGTCATCCATGGCCGGCAGGTCATCGAGGATCAGCGACGACGCGTGAATCATCTCGATGGCGGCGGCAGCGCGCACGAGCTTGTCGGCGCGGCAGCCGAACGCCTCCCCTACCGCAATGAGAAGGATGCCGCGGACGCGTTTGCCGGCCGATCCGAGGGCGCGGGTCAGTGGCGCTGAGAGTGGTGCGGGGGCGCCGGTGCGGGATGCGATCTGGGCCAGCGTTTCGTCGATGAGCGCGCGGCGCGCGGAGAAGGAATCGCTCATGAGGCCGGCGACCGCGCATGTTAGCATCGCCCCTCGGGAAACCTATGAAGATTGGGCACTTCGGCCGGGCTCAGCAGATGTGGTCGCTCATGATCGCCTGCATCGTTCTCTTCGCGCTTTTCCTCTTTTTCATCCCCGGAATGAGCTTCTCCCTCTGGTGGAAGATCATGTTCGCGGCCGTGCTCGCCAGCGCGATCTGTGCGGCGATCTTCCAGGTCTGGCTCGGCAAGATCATGGCTCGCCGCGAGGGGATGATCAAACTGATCGATCGCGTCACCGCGGGCGATCTCTCCCTCACCGCGCGCGACATCGTGAGCGAAACGCAGTCGCAGCGGACGGCCGCCGCGATCCGGGCGCTGGTGGCCAATCTCGAGCGAACCATTCGCCGCTTCGGCCAACTCGCCTCCGACGTCTCGCGTGCCAGCGAACAGATCAGCGGCCGCTCGCGCGTGCTGGCCCGCAGCGCCACCGACCAGCTCACCTCGACCGAGCTGACCTCCTCGTCCGTCACCCAGATCGACCAGTCGATCAATAACGTTCGCCGCTCGATGGAGGAGCTCTCCGCGAATGCCGAGGAGACTTCGACTTCGGTGCTGGAGATGTCGGCTTCCATTGAAGAAGTGAGCCGCATCGCCGACACGCTCTCTGAATTCGTCGAGCAGACCTCGTCAGCCATTGAAGAGATGGTGGCCTCGATCAACGAAGTGGCGACGAACACGGAGAGCTTCTCCTCGTTCGCCACCCAGACCGCGTCGTCGATGGTCGAGATGAATGCGACCACCGAGGAGATCCGCAATCAGGCGCGGCAATCGTCGGAGCTGTCGCGGTACGTCACCGACGCCGCGAACGAAGGGCGCTCCGCCGTCGAAGGCACCGTCGACGGCATGCGCAAGATCCAGATGTCGGTCGAGGAAGCGAAGATCGCGCTCAGCGATCTCGCCGAACGTTCGCAGGAGATCGGCGACATCGTTCGTGTCATCGACGACATCGCCGGACAGACCAACCTCCTCGCGCTGAACGCCGCCATCATCGCGGCGCAGGCGGGCGAGCGCGGACGCGGATTCGCCGTCGTGGCGGACGAGATTCGCGACCTCTCCGAGCGCACCTCCGTCTCGACCGAAGAGATCCGAACGCTGATCCAGAACGTGCAGAAAGGCGTCGGCCGCGCCGCCGAACAGATGACGATGAGCTCCGATCGCGTCGCGGACGGCGTCGGGCTCACCGCGCGCGCCGCGCAGGTGCTCGACAAGATCCTCGAGCTGACCGGCCGCTCGACCGACTCCATCTCCGAGATCGCCCGCGCGACCGAAGAACAGGCGCGCGGCAGCGCCGCGGCCACCGCGGCGATCGAAGAAGTGACGAAGATGGTGCAGCAGACCGCGACCGCGACGCAGCAGCAGTCGCAGACGTCACGGAAGATCGGCGAGCAGGCGGCGCTGGTGCGCGATTACACGAAGCATCTCAAGCGCGCCATGACGGAGCAGGAAAGCGGCAGCCGCGCGATCAGCAGGGCGATGGAAAACATCATGGGACTCGTGCAGACGGTGCTCGAGTCGACGTCCATCCTCGCTGCCGAAAGCTCGGCCATCGTGAAGTCGATGGATGTCATCAAGACCGGCTCGCGCGAATCGAATTTCGGCGTGACGGACCTCAACCAGATGGCGAACACGCTCAGCCACGAGGCGGCGCTGCTCAGTCAGGAGCTCGGCCGCTTCACGCTGCCCACCCCGAATCGCGGCGGCCGCATCACCACCGCCACGGTGCTGTGGCAGCGCCTCACGTTCGACCCCGCGCACACCTCGGCGTCGGCACTCGGGTTCATCTCGAAAGCGATCCACTCGACGCTCGTCAAATACGGCGAGGGGGCGGAGCTGATCCCCGACATCGCCGAGCGTTGGGAAGTGCTGGAGCAGGGGCACGTCTACCGCTTCCACCTGCGCCGCAACGTCCGTTTTCACAATGGACGGACGCTCGAAGCGAAGGACGTTTATGAGACGTTCCTCCGCCTGCTGCTGCCGGAGCTGAAGTCGACCGGCGCCTGGATTCTGAAGAGCGTGCGCGGTGCAACGGACGTGCTCGAAGGCCGCACGCGCACATTGAGCGGTGTGGTCGTGCGCGACGCGCACACGATCGAAGTGCACCTCACCGAGCCGATCGCATTTTTCCTGTCGCTGATGACGATGCACGAGTGCGGGATCATCCCGCTCGAAGATGCGCGCGATCCGGAGCGCTACCGTCTGCGCGGCACAGGCCTTGGCCCGTTCCGCGTTGAAGAAGCGGTGGAGGGAGAGCGCGTGCGGCTCTCCCGCAATCGCGATTACTACGTGCCGGACGAGCCGAATCTCGACGAGTTGACGTTCCGTCTCGATCTGCGCAGCTTCCGCGACGTCGCCGACGCGTTTCTGCGCGGCGAGATCGACGTCGCGCACGGCGTGCCGCCGAAGCTGGTGGCGGAGCTGCGCACCGATCCCCGCTTCTCTGCCTATCTACTGACGACGGTGCAGCTCCACACGTCGTACCTCGGCTACGACAATTCTTCGGCTCCGTTCGACCGCGCGGAAGTGCGTCAGGCCATTCATTACGCGATCAATCGCGAGCGGATCAACGAGCGCGTGTACGGCGGTCTCTCGCTGGTCGCCAAGTCGCTCCTTCCGCCAGGCCTGGTGGGCTACGACCAGAACCAGCGCGGCTATGACTACGATCCCGAGCGTGCGCGCGAATTGCTGCGTAAGGCGGGCTACGCCTCAGGGTTCAGCGTCGAGTACCGCACCTGGGACACGGACGAGTTCAACAACTCCGGCATGGTGCCGCTGATGATCGAGGATCTGGAGGCGGTCGGGATCCGCGTCAACGTGACGCGTCACTCGGCCACCGACGCGGCCGCAGCGCGCTCGAACCGCGGCCACGGCCTGATTTACTGCGCAAACTGGTACGCCGATTTTCCGGACTCCGACAATTTCTTCTACATCTTCTTCCACAGCGAGGCGACCTCGATCCGCGGGCTCTTCTTCAATCGCCCCGAGGTCGACGCACAGATCATGGAAGCGCGTCGGTCGAACGACACGGAACGGCGTGCGGCCATTTATCGCGACCTCAATCAAATGGTCCTCACCGACGCGCCGCTTCTCCCGCTGTTCCACGAACGCCTGTTCGTGCTGCACAAACCCGAAGTACGCGGCGTGCGCACCTCGCTCGTCCCGCCGCCGGTGCGGTATCACGATGTATGGGTGGAGTCGGAGTGAGTCGGAATTGAAAATTGAAAATTGAAGATTGAAAAAGCGCGCACGATGATGCGCTGCTCATTGCTTTCAATCGCCGATTTTTCAATTTCCTAATTTTCAATTTTCAATTTCCCCATGCCCTCCCCTCTCCGCCTGCACGCTGCGCTGTTCACGGTCGCGCTGCTCTTCACCGGGAACTACATCGTCTCGAAACTGGGGATGCGGGAGTTTGCGCCGTTGTCGTTCGCGTGGCTGCGCATTGCGGGGGCGGCGATCATCCTTTCGCTCGTGGCGCGCAATGAAGCGCCGCTGCCGCGTGAGGATGCGCGGCGCATCGTCCTTTTCGCGATTCTCGGCGTGGTGACGAATGCGCCGCTGTTCCTGTTCGGCCTCTCGCTCACCTCCGTGCAAGTGGCGGCGATTCTGATCACGACGATTCCGGTGTTCGCGCTCGGTGCGGCCATTCTGGCGGGACGGGAGCGCGCCACCGTCACCCGCATCGGCGGCATCGCCCTCGCCTGTATCGGCGCGCTGCTGGTGGTCGGTGGCGAGAGTTTCTCCGGCTCGTGGCGCTCCTTTGCCGGCGCGTTGATGATCATCCTCAACTGCCTTTCGTACGCGCTCTACCTCGTGATTTCGAAGCCGGTCATGAGCCGCCTCTCCGCACGCGCGGTGGTAGCGAGGATGTTCGCGATCGGCAGCGTGCTGCTCTTCCCGATCGCCGCCTGGTCGCTTGCGAAGGAACAGTGGAGCTCCATCTCGAGCGGCGCCTGGCTGGCGCTGCTGCTCGTCATCGCCGGTCCAACCGTCGCGGCCTATCTCCTCAATGCCTGGGCACTGCGCCACGCCGACAGCTCTGTCGTCGCGGCGTACACGTATCTCCAACCAGTGCTCGCCACGATCCTCGGCGCGCTCGTCTTCGGCGAAGAAATTCGCGGCGTCGTTGTCCTCGCCGGCGCGATGATCTTCACCGGCGTGGCACTGGCCGGGCGGGCGGCGGCGGGGCCGGTGCCGGAGTAGTTCCAAGCGAAGCCGTTCCTGTGGAGCGGCGGGCTCTTAGCCCGCCGGC
>DASVRB010000439.1:0-3242 GCA_036388835.1 Thermoanaerobaculia bacterium
TGCGGACCGCGTCCGCCCGAGCCCCTCTGGCCGGTGCGGCAGTCCTGGCCTTCGAGGCACTCGTCATCCGAGGCGATGCGGCTGCCGGAGCCGACGACCGGGCCGCGACCACCGGAGCCGAGTTGGCCCGTGCGGCAGTCCTGCCCTTCGAGGCACTCGTCATCGGACGCGATACGGCCACCCGATCCGAGGATCGGGCTGCGGCCGCCGGAGCCGGTCTGGCCCGTGCGGCAGTCCTGACCTTCCGGGCACTCTTCGGTCGCTTCGATGCGCCCGCCGGAGCCGATCTGCGAACCGCGTCCGCCGGAGCCCGTCTGACCGGTGCGGCAATCCTGGCCGACCGGGCACTCTTCGCTCGTCGTTCCGACGCGGCCGCCGGAGCCGATCACCGGATTGCGGCCACCCGAGCCGAGCTGGCCGGTGCGGCAGTCCTGACCTTCAGGGCACTCTTCCTGTGCCATGACCGGCACAGCCATCAACAGACATACAAATACTGCGATAACTTACGCATTGAATTCTCTCCTTACAGATGTGGAGGTGCATGGTGCATGCGAATGGAAGTTATCGGTGTCTGTTTTGTGACGAGGGCTGCCAGAGCGGTGATGAACCGCATTTCCGGCCATGCGGAAAGAAGGTCAGGTGGAAGATTCCAGCTCGGCGACGGAGTCTTTGAACGCCGGCGAGAGCCAGCAATACGGTCCGACGAAGGTCATCCCGGCGCCGGCGAACATCTTCCGGTAACTCGCCGCCGGTCTGCGGATGAAGGCCTCGAGGTCGCCGACCACGTCGTCTTCTTTGGTCAGCACTTCGAGGTACGCGACGCCGTCGGTCGCCTCGGCGAGGGCGCGAATGCCGCTCTTCAGCTCCGCGTCCGGCACGTAATGGAGAACGTCCGAGCAGACCACGAGGTCGTACACGCCGAGGTTCAGTTTCGGCAGGTCGCCGAACGACGCCTTGCGGATATTTCGCTCACGCCCGAAACGCTTGACCGCGTACTCCGAGGAGTCGAGGCCGGTGTATTGAACGCGCGGACGGAACGACTGCAGGTGCGCGAGCCACGCCCCCTCGCCGCAGCCGACGTCCAGCACGGTCCTGAGCTGACGGCGCAGAAAGTATTCGGTGGAGGCGATGGCAATGGCCACCTTCCTTCGCACCTCGGCGTGCGTGCTCACGCGCGTACGGCCGCGATACCAGCGATCGAAGTAAGCCTTGTCGTATTCCTTGCTCATGATGGTTCGTCCCGATGAATGCCGATGCCGCGGCGCCGCAGCCATCCAATGAGGCGCGGCATCTTCGGCTCGATCTTGTCGCATGCTTTGACGGCGAAGCGGCTCTGGGGAAACAGCACCAGCGCCGCGAGGAGAAAGAAGATCCAGCCCTGCAGCACCGGCAAAAGCGAGCCGATCACGCCGAGGATCAGGAAGATGATGCCGAGAGTGATGCGGATGAAAAGGAGCACAGGGGCGGGGAGTTTACCGCCGCCGCGCACGTGCCGCCGAAGCCATTCGCCGAGGAAAATGACGACCAGCGCGACGACGGCGGCGATCACGAACCCGATCTGCAGCGGCGTGAGGACGTGGCCGCCGACCGTCATCCCTGTTTCGGCCGGAGCGTGGCCGCGTCGAGATACTCGCTCGGAATCCGCTGAAAATCGGTGACGCCGTATTTCGCGACCAATTCCTCTTGGCTGAGGTGGTCGGCGAGCACGAAGCCTTCGAGCTCACCGCTGCGCTTCTCGAGCTCCCATCCGGTCCAGATCTCCGCATCGCTGTACGGACGGAGCGAGATCTTCTGCAGGTAACGCGACATGTCGATCCTCAAATAGCGCGGCCTTTGCGGCGCTGCTCGGGATAGAGAACCAGGAAATCGCGCAACGCGGCCATGACCTCGCGCACGCCTTCCGGCACTTTGGCGCGCAGCCAGTAGCAACCGGGATCGAGGAGGTTGCGCAGGACCTCGATGAATTGATTGAGCGAGACGTACGTGACCTGGTAGACCTTGCCCTTGGCCGATTCCTGCCGCGCGCGCTGCACTTTCGCGATGATGCGCGCGGCCATGTAGTACGGCGTCTGGATGACGTCGAACTCGTCCTGCGACATGCGCGGCCCTTTGGTGATGTGCTGGCGGTTGATGGTGGCCTGCAGGAACTCGAGCAGCATCATCACGCCGGTCTTCGGGAGCGGACCGCATTTGCCGGTGTCGATGGCGTTGGTGAGGAAGGCGGTCACTGCCTTCATGTGCTCGCTGTCGGGGTAAACGAGCTCGCGCAAACCATATTTTTTTCCGATGGCGCGCTCGTCGAGCTCGGGGACCGGCGTCTCGATTGTTTTGTTGTCGTCAGCCATGGTTACCGAGGTGAGGTGAGCGAGAATAGCACGCGATGCAGACCGCAGAACTGCTTGCGACCGTGCCGCTCTTCAAGCTGCTCGACCCTTCCGAAATCGCCGATCTGGAACGTGTTTTCACGCGGTCCGACTTTGCGGCGGGGCAGAAGATTTTCTCCCTCGGCGAGCCGGGCGATTCGCTCTACATCGTCGGGACGGGGAGCATCGAGCTGTTCGTCAAAGACAACGCCGGATCGCGGATCGTACTGACGGTGTGCGGCCCGGGCGAGGTGTTCGGCGAGCTGTCGCTGTTCGACGGCGGCGCGCGCACGGCCAGCGCGCTGGCGCTCGAAGACGCGACGCTGCTCGTGCTGCATCGAGACGACCTGCTGACCTTCCTGCGCCGTCATCCCGACGCGGCGCTCGATCTGCTGACGACGATGGGGCAGCGCATCCGCTCGACGGACGAGCTGCTGCGCCGCCGCGTCGCACGCAATATCAATGAAGAGATGGAGATCCGCTCGACCACCATCGAGCGCATCGCGGATGTGATCGCGGAGTTCAGCGGCAGCATCCTGTTCCTGTTCCTGAACGCCGCGTGGTTCGCGACCTGGATCATCTGGAACATGCTTCCGTTCACGAACCACTTCGACCCGTACCCGTTCGGGTTCCTGACGATGGTGGTCTCGCTCGAAGCGATCTTCCTCTCGATCTTCGTCCTCGTCAGCCAGAACCGTCAGGCCGCCAAAGACCGCTTACGCGCCGACGCGGAGTACGAGGTGAACCTGAAAGCGGAGCTCGAGATCACGCACCTGCACGAGAAGGTCGATTTCCTGACCGAGGAGTTGCTGGCGAGATTGCCGAGGGGTGGGCGGTGAGCGTCACTCTCGTCATCCTGAGCGTGAGCGAAGGATCTCA
>DASVRB010000440.1:0-3644 GCA_036388835.1 Thermoanaerobaculia bacterium
AGGTGGGGGAGGAGAACATCTTCATCTTCGGATTGAAGGCCGATGAAGTCGCGGCCGAGCTCGCGAACTACGACCCGCAACGCTACCTGCACGAACATCGCTGGATGCGCCGCGCGGTCGACTCGATCGCGGCCGGACACTTTTCGCGCGGCGACAAAGACATCTTCCGCCCCATCGTCGCCAAGCTCCTCTCGACGCGCGACGAATACGTCCACCTGGCCGACCTTCCGGCCTACGTCGACACGCAGCAGGACGTCGACGCCGCGTACCGCGACCGCGCCACCTGGAACCGCATGGCCCTCCTCAACATCGCCCGCATGGGCAAGTTCAGCGCGGACCGCACGGTGTCGCAATACGCAAGGGAGATCTGGAACATCAGACCCGCGGTGATCGGCAACTTCGCAGCAGCGCTCGAATAGCGCATCTAAAGGTGGAGCGGCGGGCTTCAGCCCGCCGGTATAAAAAACGTCGGCGGGCTAAAGCCCGCCGCTCCACTTTTCATCGCGAACTTACGACGCCAACCCGTTCACCATCGCCGTGAACGTCTTCAGAATCGACTCGTCCTCGAACACGTCCTCTTCCCGATTGCGCGCGGCGAGCACTCGATCGCGCACCATCCCCTCGGCGCACCCCAGCATCGCGGAGCAGAGCACTTTCGGATGGATGTCGGTGCGGAACGAGCCGTCGTCGCGGCCGCGCTCGATCAGCATGTCGAGCACCTGCAGGAACTGCACGAATCCCTTCGACAGGAAAACCTCGTGCGAGCCGCCGCGCATCCGGCGCCCTTCGAAGAGGAAGAGGAAGGCGATGTCGTGATCGCGGCTCAGGGCCTGGATCATCACCGAGAGGATGCGAATGATCGCCTCGCGCCCATGCGCGGCCGTGGCGATGTGCTGCTGCACGTATTCGTTCAGCGACGACCACGACTCGTTGAAGATCGCCTCGAGCAGCCCCGCCTTGCCACCGAAATAGCGGATGAGTTGCGATTCCGACGAGCCGGCCTCGCGCGCGATCGCAGCGGTCGACGTCTGCTCGTATCCGTTGCGCGCGAACAGCAGCTTGCCGGCCATCAGCAGCCGCGAGCGTGAGGTTTGGGTGCTGTCTAAATCGTGGCCGGACACGCTGTCCAGACTACGCGCGCGCAATAGGACGGTCAAGGTAGTAGTGCTACCAAACGGTTAGCTTCCGCGCACCGCGCGCACCGCGCGCGCGATATCCTTCGCCCCCTCATGCGCTTCAAGAAAAGCCGCTTCGGCCCGCGACTCGTCGCGGCCGCTCGTTCCGGGCAGCACTATCGCGACGTCCACGTACTGATCGGCGGCACCGGTGCCGTCGGCGGCGCCTCCGCACTGCAGATGGTGGCGATGCTCGAAGAGATGATGACGATCCAGCCGCCCGCGTCGCTCGACGACGTGCCGGTGCTGATCGTCACCGGCCGCACCGACGACGAGGTCCACTCGTTCGAATCGCGGCTCAGACGCACGACTCGTACGCGCTGGGGCGCCGGCGTCGCGCCGCGCCAGTTCGCCGACGGCTTCCTCTCGCCCGGCGGCGTGCACGTCGCGATCTCGAAGTTCGAGCTGAAGCCGATCCCCGGACTCGAAGTCGTGACCGACGCCGACGTGCATCACCGCGCGAGCGCGGTCGACGAGTTCCTGAAAATCGCGGGGCTCGACCGCTCGATGCCGCACGACGCGATCGCGGATGGCCTGATGCGCTACGTCCGCGCATCGCGGCCGATCACGTCTTATCTGCAGGACCGCCTGTCGGTCCTCGGCAACTACGGCCCGAAACCGTACCGCTCCGTGCTCCTCGGCTTTCCGCTGCCGAGCATCCTCGCGTATCAGACCGGCGGCCTCACCGTCGTCGCGAAAGAGCTCGGCCTCGATGCGCAGTTCATCGAGAACGTGAAGGACGCGTTCGAAAGCACGTTCGCCGATGACCTCAGCGCGGTCGACAAAGAATGGGGCGCGCGCGTGCTCGTCGCGCACACCACCGGCGTCGGCGGGATGTACGACGAAACGCCGAATGGCGAAACGTCGCTGCGCCTCGGATTCGCACACGCCGCGCGCGACGAGTTCCTTCGCAACAAGCATCACGAGGCGGTGCACCTCACCGAAAAATACGCGCAACGCGGCATCCTCATGCTCGTCACCGCGGCGGCCATCGGCATCGACGAGGTGCGCATGCGCGAGCGCATTCCGCTGCACGGCGGCATCATCAAAGCGTTGCGCGACGCGCCGCACGAGCTCTTTCGCGGCTCGCGCGAGCGCCGCCAGTCGATTCAGATCTTCAAGCCGACCACGCTCTCGTTCGATGAGACGCAACCGAAACCGCTGCACTTCAAACGCGGCGAAGAATTGCAGCCGGAGTACGCGATCCGCAGCGGCGAGAACGGCTTTTTCTCGGTCGCCAATGCAGACGCGCTCTATCGCGTGATGAAGGTGGCGTCGGTGAGCGAGCTCGGACACGTCCTCGCGACCACCGGCCTCCTCGGCGACGATCCGAACGTGCCGTGGTTCGAAGACGGCGTCTGCTACTACACCGAGACCGCGAACTCGAATCAGGTTTTCGATTTTCTCTATCAGCCGGCACTGCTCGGCGCGCAGCTCAGCGGCATCGATCCACTCGCGCTGCAGGACCTCGGATCGGCGAAACATCAGGCCGAGCTGCATACGCTCGCGCTGCTCATCCTGCTGCATCGCCTGCGCACGCTCGACGTCGACGCGCTCGAGCAGTTCCCGTCGGCCGCGTTCGATGCGCGCACGTTCTTCATCGCGAACTCGCGTCCGCTGACGTTCCGCGACGTCGAACAGTGGGACATCGCCACGCTCGCGCTCGAGCTGCGCGCACTCGTCGCGGCCGAAAAACCGGGACACCTCCTGCCGCTCAAGCCGCTCGTCGATGAAGGACAGTTCGGTGGACGCGACGAAGCGCACATGGCGGTGTTGAAGGTTGCACTCGACGCCGTGTTCGCGGTGACGTCGCTCGGCTCACCGATCGTGATCGAAAACGACGACGGCGTTCCGCTCGCGCGCACCGGCTACTGGATCGCCCCTCTCGGCGACATCGTCACCGACGACGACGCGCTGCGCCGGCTGTTCGACGACACGTACACGTCGGCCAATCCGGATTGCACGCGCGACGAGTTCATCGCATTCCAGATGGCGGTGAACGGCTTCATCGATCTTCGTCCGCACGCGATCGTGTCGACCGCAAAGCTGGCGAGCGAGATCGCGTCCGGCAGCGTGACGTTTCACCGCGACGCAGACTCGTTCGCCACGCGCCTGACCGAGCTCGAGCCGTACTCCTTCTTCGCCACCTGCGGCCTCCTCGCCGTCGTCCACCGCCTGACTGCCCTCGGCCGGATGCTCTCGCAGGCGCGAACGGACCTCGGCACGAACCAGGACTGGCTCTGGACCATGGTCCGCGACGCCCGCGGCCACACGTACGTCGTTCCGGGCGTCGTCGAAGCGCTGCGCATGATCTCCGAGTCGCAGGAAAAAACCACCGGCACCGAATGGCTCGACGGCATCTGGGGCTACGAACGCAGAATGCCCGCCCAACGCGCAGAAGAAATCGCGCGAAAGGCAGAAACGCGCTGATTTGGAGTGCGGCGACGCCAGTCGCCGCTTTAACTCCGA
>DASVRB010000441.1:0-2639 GCA_036388835.1 Thermoanaerobaculia bacterium
TGACAACATCGAGCGCGCGATCAAGCGCGGCACCGGTGAGATCGAAGGCCTGCAGTACGAAGAGATGATGTACGAGGGCTACGGTCCGGGCGGCGTCGCGGTGATCGTCGAAGCGCTGACCGACAACGGCAACCGCACCACTCCCGAAATCCGGCGCATTTTCGAGAAAAACGGCGGCAACCTCGGCACTCCCGGATCCGTGCGATTCCAGTTCGACAAGAAGGGCTACTTCGCGATCGAGAAGAGCGCGGTCAGCGAAGAGAAGCTGATGGAAGTCGCGCTCGAAGCGGGCGCCGACGATCTGCAGACCGACGATCCGGAAGCGTTCGAGATCTACACCTCGCCGGAGAGTTTCGAGGCCGTGCGCCAGGCGCTCGAGTCGAACAACATCGCCACCGTCGAGGCGAAGCTCGGCATGATCCCGTCGACCTACGTCGCGCTCGATGAGACCAAAGCGAAGGCGATGATGCGCCTCCTCGAGATGCTCGACGACCACGATGACTCGCAGAACGTCTGGTCGAACTTCGACATCCCCGCAGAGATGATGGAGACGGCCTGAGCCGTCTCCATCACCCGCAGAACTACTGCTGGTTCGTGACCGCCTTCAGCGCGTCGACGATCCCTTTCCCATAGAAATTGTTGTAGCCCGCGTCGCCCTGGCAGCGTTGATTTGCCGGGCCGACCTGCGTTCCGGCGGGGAACGGCGGCGAGAGCGCAAAGTACGTCACCTCGCGCGGCTCGGGGCACGGCTGATTGTTCGCGGTGCGCTGCAGGATCGCTTCGACGGTTTGCGGCGGCAGGTGCGGCTTGCGCGAGTTGTCGGGCGTGAAATCGCCGTACTGCGAAATGATCAGCGCGCAGACGCCGGCCGCGTTCGGGCAGGCCATCGACGTGCCGCTCGCGAAGACGTACATCGCGCCGGGGAGGGCCGTGTTGTCGGGCGCCCATGCGCCGAGGACACTGCCGAGGCCGGGGTAATTCGAGGCGGGGGCCTGGACCGCGTAATCGCCGCCCGGCGCGCTGATGTCGGTCTTGCCGACGCCGTAATTGCTGTACGACGCCTTCAGATTGAAGTAGCCGGTGGCGGAGACGCCGATCACGCCGTCGATCTCCGCCGGCACCGTGATGAAGTCGCGGAAGAACGCACCGTCGCTGACGTCGAACGCCTCGTTGCTCAGCGCGGCGATCGGCGTCACGCCGTTCGTGCGGGCAAAGTTCACCGCGCGCTGCACCAGTTTGATCAGCGCGTTCGAGCCCTGATTCGCGCGGCGCAGATAGTTCGAGAGACTCATCGACGCCACGTCGAATTTATTGACGCCGCAGTAAATCAGCGCCTGGGCGAGCGAGACGAAACTGCCGCTGCCGGTGTCGCCGAGGACCTTCAACGCGACCAGGCGAACCCGCGGGGCGACGCCGACGATGCCGATGCCGTTGATCGGAGCCGCGACCGCGCTCAGGCACCACGAGCCGTGACCGTTGCGGTCGTCCCACGCCACCGGATTCGGATCGCCGTCGGGATTCGGCTGCACCGGGAAGAACGAGCGGCTGCGCGCCGCGTCGAGGTTCGGGCCGATGTCGGGATGTCCGGCCTCGCCGCCGGTGTCGAGCACCGCCACCACCACGTCGGGGCGGCCCTGCTGCACCGCGTACGAGCCCTGATTCGACGCGCGCATCCGCTTCTTGTCCCACTGGAACGGATAGAACGGCTCCGGTCCCGTCTGCGCGTCGCTTCCCGGCGGCTGCACCGGGCCGTCGCCGGTGAGCACCGGGTCGGCATTTTCGAGGCCCATCTGCTGCGGCGTCGGGATGAACTGCACGTCGACGTCTTGCGCGATGTCCGAGACCTTCGCGTCGCGTGCCGCGACCGCCGCAAAGTCGGGACGGGACGACGTGGCCACGATCACGCCGATCTCGGGAAGGCGCGCCACGACGCTGCCGCCGGCGCTGGCGATGTCGCGTTCGGCGCTCGCCGGAAGGGATGACTGCTGGTGATAGACCACGATCCAGCGCTTTTCTTCGCCGAACATGGACAAGGAGAGGAGGGCCATCAAGCCATAACCGATCAGACGAACTGCAAAAGCTCTTCGCATGCGTTCTCCTATTTAGTGCTGCCGAAGCGGAATGATGCCGGGACGGCAGAACATACTTCCGGAGACGCGCCGCGTCAACGTATGGAATTGGCAGCCGCAGCCTTATGCCTCGCGCGTCGACGCCGGCGCGCTCCACACCGCGAAGACGGCGCACAGCGCGAACGCTGCGCCGGTGAAAAACGCCGCCCGCGGCGACGCGGTCTGGTAGATCACGCCGAACAGCGCGGTGCCGGCGAGGACGCAGAGTCCATTCGCCAGGTAGTACATCCCGAACGATTTACCGCGCGACGCCGCCGGAACGAGATCGGCGATCCAGGCGCGCTCCGCCCCTTCGCTGAGCGTGAATGGAACCGCGTACAGCACGAAGAGAATCACGAACGCGGTGAGCGTCCGCGCGAACGGGAAGAGCAGATAGATGATCGCGTAACACGACCAGCCCGCGATCAATAGCCAGCGCCGGTCGACCCGGTCCGACAGCGCTCCGGCGCGGGTGGAGAAGAGCGACTTGATGACGTGATGCGCCGCCCACAGCAGCGGCAGCATCGCGGT
>DASVRB010000442.1:0-3073 GCA_036388835.1 Thermoanaerobaculia bacterium
GACACCGGCCGCCGCGACGAAGCCGCGCCGCGCGTCGAAAAATTACAGCGTGAGTTCCCCGAATGGGGCCGCCCCGCTCAGGTGCTGCGCTCGTGGTGACCGCGCAGCACGACGCGCTCGCCCGGCATGAGCTGCGCGAGCTTCCAGCGCTCTGACGTGATCACCGTCATCGGCTGCAGATAGCCGCCGGTGACCGGATGATCGGGACCCATCGCCACCAGAGATCCATCCGGATGGAGCTGCACCGTTCCGCACTGCATGCCGATGCTGCGCAGATCGGCCGGGATGTCGACGCGCAGCGGCGTGCGCGGACGGAGCCGAATGCCGATGCGGTCGAGCTGCGGCGTGACCTCGCAGTCGACGTCGCCGAGGCCGACTTCATGCGGTCCGCAGATCGCGTGAATGACGTGACGATCGCCGCGGTCGAGCTGCGCGACGACCCCTTCTTCATCGCCGATCGCGAGATACCCGCGCAATCCGCCGACGATTCTGCCGAAACCGCGCTCCTCCCCCGCGCGCACGCGCTCCACACGCACGCGCAGAGCCGGATCGCACCACGCGATCACGGCGTCACGCGTGAAGCGGAGGCGCGGTCCGGTCATCGCGCATTCGAGCAGTTCGACATTTCCGCGCACCGCACGCCGCGCGAGCGAAGCCGCGACGTCGTCGAACGCCGCACGTTCATGCAGCACCGTCACAAGCGGCGATGAAATGAGCTCGGCCCTGTGGAGCGGCGGCCGCTCCGGCCGCCGAGTCGCTCTTTGCGAATCCACAACATCCATCGGCACGAGGACGATCGTGTCGCCCGGCACGAACGCATCCTCTACATCCGCATCCGTACGACCGAGCAGGTTCCAGCCGCCGGGCGTGTCGATCGGATAAAAGCCGGCTACGTTTCCGGCGATGGCAAACGTGCCGCGTGCAACAGGACGCGACGTCGCGCGGCGGGGCATCGCCCATTCGTCCGGCCAGCCGTCGAGATACGCGAAACCGCCGCGAAATCCGAGATAGCGCGCGGTCAGCCGCAGCGTCGCGATTCGTGCGAAAAAGTGATCGCGATCGATGCGCGCCAGCAGCTCCGGCAGATCGGGTCCGTCGAATGCGACGGGCAAACGGTGCTCGCGCGGCTCGCGAACTTCAGCGATGTGCGCACGCGTCGCCTCGCCGCGAATCACATACAACGACGAGTGTCCCGGAATCACCGCCATCACGCCGGGTTGCGCGCGCATCTCGCGCGCCGCGGCATGTAATTCGGCGGCGGTGACGTCGCCGAGCTCGACGAGCACAGCGTTATCGCCTGCCGGGAGCGTCTTCACCGCATGGTGATAACGTCCGCGGCCATGAATCGCAAGCATGAAGAGCTGCTCGACGAGATCGCGCATCAGGCGATGATCGACAAAGGTCTCGATCCCGACTTCAACAAAGACGTCCGGAAGCAGCTCGACGGCATTCGCGGTCCCGCGCGCACCAACGAATCGATTCGCGACCTGCGTCATTACGGCTGGTGCTCGATCGACAACGACGACTCGCGCGACCTCGATCAGCTCACCTGGGCCGAGGATGCGGGCGATGGCAACGTGCGCATCTTCATCGCCGTCGCCGACGTCGATGCGCTGGTGAAGCTCGGCACGCCGATCGATCGCCACGCGCGCCACAACACGACCTCCGTTTACACCGCCGCGACGATCTTTCCGATGTTGCCGGAGAAGCTGTCGACGGATCTCACTTCGCTGAACGAAGGAGAGGATCGCGTGGCGCTGATCATCGAAATGACCGTGCACGAAGACGGCTCGTCGACCAGCGAAGATGTCTATCGCGGCTTCGTGCACAACCACGCCAAGCTCGCGTACGACCGCGTCGCCGCGTGGCTCGATGGCGAGACGGATGAGCCGGAGAAGATCGGCCGCGTCGAAGGACTGGCCGAGTCGCTGCGCATGCAGGATCGCGCGGCCGACCGGATGCGCGACCTCCGTCACGAGAACGGCGCGCTTGACCTCGAGACCATCGAGGCGCGGCCGGTCATTCGCGACGGCGTGGTGGTCGAGCTGCGGCAGTCGAAACGGAACAACGCGCGGCTGCTGATTGAAGACTTCATGATCGCGGCGAACGGCGTCACCGCGCGCTTTCTCGTCAAAAACAACTTTGCGAGCATCCGCCGCGTGGTGCGCTCGCCGGAGCGGTGGGATCGTATCGAACGCATCGCCGAGGAGTTGGGCGAGCGGCTGCCGCCGGAGCCGGATGCGCGCGCGCTCGAAGAGTTTCTGCGGCGGATGAAGAAAGCCGATCCGACCCGCTTTCCCGATCTGTCACTCTCCATCGTCAAGGCGATGGGCGCGGGCGAGTACGTCGTCGAAGAGCCGGGCGACAAACCGGCCGGACACTTCGGTCTGGCCGTGAAGGACTACACCCATTCGACGGCGCCGAACCGCCGCTATCCCGACCTGATCACGCATCGGCTGGTGAAGGCGGCGCTGGCGGGAGAGCCGTCGCCGTACAGCGTCGAGGAGCTCGCGGCGCTGGCCGAGCACTGCACGAAGCAGGAAGACGCGGCGAACAAAGTCGAGCGTCAGGTGCGCAAGACCGCGGCCGCCTACATGCTGGCGAACCGCGTCGGCGAGACGTTCGACGGCATCGTCACCGGGGCGTCGTCGAAAGGCACGTGGGTGCGCATCTTCCAGCCGCCGATCGAAGGCAAAGTCATGCGCGGCGCGGAAGGGCTCGACATCGGCGACCGCACGCGCGTGAAGTTGATCAACGTCGACGTCGAGCGCGGGCACATCGATTTCGGGAGACGGTGAGACCGCGTTTTGGAGTGCGGCGACGCCAGTCGCCGCTCTCACTCTTTACTGCACGTCTTGCGGCGCTCGGAGTCAACGCGGCGACTTGCGTCGCCGCACTCCAAATTCGTCACGATGTCGCGGCCGCCTCGGTCACTGCAATGACCACATTCGCATCGTCGAGCGTGACGAGCGTGGCGCGATGCGCGAGCGTCTGGCCGTCGTGCATCACGCCCCACGAGAGGATGCTGATCGCGTCGCCGGTGCGCGCGCGCGGCGCGAGCACTTCGCCGGCA
>DASVRB010000443.1:0-10416 GCA_036388835.1 Thermoanaerobaculia bacterium
GAGGACGAGCGTGTGCTGCCGGAGGTCATCGGGCGTGAGCCAGCAGACGATGTCCGCACCGTCCGGCCCGCGGTACGTCGCGAACGGCAGCCCGAGACCATGTCGCCGGAGTTGCTCGTGGAGGAACCGATCGCGTGCGAGGTAGAAGTCGCGGAGTCCCCGGAGGGTCCGTGTCCTCGTGGTGTTGTGCCGGAGCGCGATCATGGGCGGGCGGCGGTACGGGCAACGAGGAGCATCAACACAAGAAGGACGGTGACCACCCCGACTGCCGCCAACGCCCACCGCTGTGAGACGTCGCCGCGACGTCTCCTGCGAAGCCATCGCCGCGCGTTCGGCGTGAGCGGCGGCGGATTGGAGACGACGAGGGCATCGTGCTCGGCATCAGCCGTCACGAGGCCGAACCGGCGGAGTCGTCGCAGATGCCACCGTGCCTGCAGCGTCGTCCGCAGCGCCGCATCGTGCGCGAGCGCCGGGAGCGTGAGCGTTGCGGGCGCGCTCGTGCCGTCACGGTGCAGCAAATAGAGGTAGACGACGAAGCCTGTGCGCCCGACGCGCGGCAGGACGTGCAGGAACCAGTACGTGGGCAGCTCGTGCCGGACCGGCAGAAGCGGCGGATGCACGTCGGTCCACGTGAGCACGTCCGGTTCCGGCAGTTCGACGTCGATCGAGCCGTTCGTGCCGTCGTAAACCAGCGTCCCGGCCCGCGCGAGCTGATCGAGCCACGTGCGGAGACGCGCAGGTCGTGCGCCGAGCATCCACGCGAGGTCGCTCAGTTGCAGCCATCCGCCACCACGCTGCCGGAGCGCCCGGATGGTGAGCAGAAGGAGCGCGGGATCACGACCGATGCGGCGGACGTGGTCGAAGAACTCACCGAGGTCGACACGGACGGTCGTCATGGCATCCGGCGGTGTGCCGCGCTGCTGGAGGATCCGAAGGGTCACGCGGTCACGCTGCGGCATGGAGAGGCGGGGAAGGAATGGAGAACCCGAGAGGTCGCCCGGCACCTGCGTTGCGGCGACGGCCGTGACCACGACCGGCTTTCGCACTGCCGCACGCGCGTCGAGGAGCGCGCGAACGGCGGGAGAGACGAAATCGACACGTTCGACGACGAGGAGCGGCGCGGCGAGCGCGGCCTCGCGATGGGAGGCGCTGATGCGTGCGTTGCCCGCGAGGACGACGGATGCGACACCCTGCGCATCGAGTGCCGTGCGCACGTACACGGCCACTTCCCGAAGCAGGGCCGCATCGGCGACGACGGAGAGACCGCGACCGGTCGTGAGACTCCGGCGGAGGAACTGCGCCACGAAGGCGCGAAGCTCCCGCTGCGCCGCGGGCGGGAGCTCGCGCAGCTCGTCGAACATCGCACGCGCCGCAGTCGGTGCGGCATCCAAGCGCCCGCTGCGCGCGAGCGGCAGCTCGTGTTCGAGGAAGTGGAGCACGAGCTCACGGACGCGGGCATGCTCGCCGAACGACTGAAGGATCGCGCCGAGCACCTCACGCGACGGCGCGTGTGTGCCCGCGCGCAGCCGGTTCAGCATCGAGAGGCTCACGCCGAGCGCTTCGGCGAGATCGGACGCACGCCACTTCGCGCGGCGGGCGAGCTGATCGACTTCGCGGATGACGAGCACGGGTCGCGGCACGGATGGCGGGGGGAAGCGCGGTCAATGGTGCCGAAGGAACCGCCATCGAGACGACGCTGCGATTCCGAGACGCGCACGGCGTGTGCGTGCAGCGTGGCGTCTGGATGCCAACGGGCGTGCGCAGCGGGTGCGCCGTCGTGCATCCACGCGGGGAGGCGGCGGGGTGCGTCTGCCTAGCATGTGCGGGTCGGTGTTTTCTTTCAGCCTATGTCCGCGTGCAACGATCTTCCAGAGCCGGCGCGCGATGATGCGGACGACGCCCACGCGCGACCGCGTGATCGCAGCCCGCGCATGCGCAACGATTCGCATCTCGAAGCCACAAACGGCGCACTCCGGCTTTCACCTACACCTCCGCCGCCGCGAAAGCCGTTGCGTCGTCAAACGCGACGACAGGTTTCGACGCTTTCAACCGCCGATCGCGCCGTGCTGCTCGCGCTGGCGCGCTGTCGCCTCCTCTCCTTCGTCCAGGTCCGGCGCGCCGTCTTCCCCCGGCTTTCGTCGCAGAGGGTGGGCCAGCGGCTCCACGCGCTCGCGGACGCGGGCTGGATAACGACATGGGAGGACGTCTCGCGCATCGGCGGCCGGCCAAAGTACGCGCTGCCGACCCGGCGCGCGCTCACGGTCGCCCATACACTCCTTGCCGCGGGCGCGCTCCCGACCGCGGCTGCGCAGACGGCATCCCTGCTCCTGCGGAGCGCGCCGCGCCGTCCGCTCGTGCTCGCACAGCGGAGCACACCAGGCTTCCTCGCGCACCAGCGCGAATGCAACGACCTGCTGCTCGCCTTCGCAACGATCCCCGGCGTGCGCCTCCTCTGGGCAACATCCTCGGATCGCCCGCTGCCACTGCGCGCCGGCGGCATCGCGCTCCCGCAGCCGGACGCCGTCCTCGTCATCGAGCGTGCGGGAGTCGCATCGCTCGTCTTCGGCGAGCATGATCGCGGACACGAGTCGCTCGCGCACTTCCGCCGCACGAAGGCCGAACGCTACGCGGCGCTGGCCGCGCGACCCGCGTCCGTGCGGGAGCTCTTCGGGTTCGATCACTTCATGGTGTGGGTCACCGTGCTCGACGCGCGGGCCGGGGCGCCGCTCCGCAGGCTCGCATCGCTCGTCGAGGTCGCGAGGCACGCGGCTGCATCCGACGTGATGGCGTTCACGCTCGCGGGGTGGGCCGTCTCATCGCCGGCGGCGCCGATCTGGTTCTGCAAGGGAACGGCTCCGGACACGCGTGGTCTCGCCGCCGCGAAAGCGTCGCCGTTGCTCCGCGCAGTCCCCACGCATCCGCTGCACCAGGTGGATCGCATGTCCGCGCGCTTTGACCTGCGCACGGCGTGCGCGACCCCACCGCCGACGTGCGGAGCGGACGAGGTGCACGTGGTTCACTGACGACCTCCCGGCCTGCTCCTTCACATCCCGGTCCTCTCCCGCCACCGCGAGAACGCTCTCGCGCGGCCGATCCGGCCCTCGGCACGCCGTCGCATCTCTCGCTCGCTTCACGCGGAGCATCGATCGACCGTGCAGTGCTCTGCAGCGCGCCCGTGTCGGCCGCTCGAGGGTGCGCTCGCGGATGTGCGGAGAGGAGGACGTGCGCTCCCTGAAATCACGATTCGAGGTGTGTCATGTCCGAAGTTGTCGCGTTCAAGAGTGGGAAGGATCTCGCCCCGGAAGGAGATCTCGTGGAAGACGATGCGGTGGCATGCGCCGATTGCGAGGTGCGCGCGAGCGACGAGCGCGCGTACGTCGAAGGCTGGCAGCTTGACCCGCCGGTTTGTCCGAACTGCCTGCGCTGGTCCACAACGGACGCCTGCTGTCAGGCGGTGACGGAGGTGCGCAATGCTGAGCGTTGAACGGTATCGCGACACCCGCTTCTGGGGTCTCTACGAGGCCGGTCAACTGCTCTGCGTCACGGTCTACAAGAAGGGCGCGGAAGCGGTGAAAACACGCATCGAGCGTGGCACGCCTGCACCGCCTCCTCTACCGCCGACAGTCGAAGCTCCTCCCGCTCCTCCACGCCGGCGTCGCGGTCGCTGGTGAGCGCGCCTAGTACGCGCCTAGTCGCGACGATTCGGCATGAGAGCGGATAGAATCATTGTTCGTAAGTGTAAGAAAACAGGAGGTGGCTCCAGATGTCCCGCGATTCCGGGGCGCATGGGGTTCAGGTGGTCGCCGGTTCAAATCCGGCCTGCCCGACCAAAATCAAACCCCGCGGAAACCAACTCTCTCCAATCTCCGAAGCGCGATCTGATGATCGCGCTTCTTTTTGCCGCGATGAGCTCTCAGGGACTGGGTTAGTAGTTGTACGACATGCTGTTGACGCTCGGGCGGATTGTGTGGCGCGCAATTGCGGCTTGAGAACGCGCCAGTAGTCCGTCACGCTCTTCTGAACGCTGGACCACAGCGGAGTGAGGAGCTACCCGTATCGACGAGTTCCGCGCCGTGATTGGTGTCCGAACGTGTTCGCGCGCAACATCACGTCACCGCCGTTGCTGTCGTCCGACGAGTCCCACAGGTCCCACATCGCGGCAGCGACCCGCCCCTCGTCGTCCGCGATGCTGGTCGTGGCGCCGCAAAAAAATTTACGGCGCTATGGGAAGCGGGAGTCGGCGCAGGCGACGGTGGTGCCCATCGCCGTCCCCACGTGGTGGACCTCGGCGGACGTCGGCGGCTGCCCTCCGATGAAGCGGGCGAGCTTCGTCAGAGCGGCCGCGATCTGCTCGTCGGATTGCGACTGCGGCTGATCGGACATTCCCGGCGTCGGCCGCGAGAGGATCCGCGGTATGCCGGCGCTGTCGGTGAGGTAATGCAGTAGATAGTCGAACTGCGGTGCGTCCGCGGGCGCATCGATCTCGAGGTTGGCGAGCACCATCGAAGCCTCGTCCGTGGCGAGTATCAGATCGTACGGCATCACTCCCTCGCTGAACGGCTCGAACCTGAGCGCCGGCTTTCCGTCGGTCTCGATCTCGATGACGACGACCGGAACCTCGACCGGAACCTCTCCGCTGGTTTCGTGAAGTTCGGCGCGAATGCGCCCGCGGGTCACGTCGAAATGACATGCGGCGCGGCGGCCGAGCACGACTTCAGCCGAGGGGACGTAATGAGGAACGAAGTCGCGCAGCGAGCAGATCAAATCCTTGAAACTTCGGTCGTAGGTCAGCCACTGGCGCTCGGTCGCATTCGCCACCGTCACACGCATTCCCGAAAGCAAGAATGCGTCGGTGTCTCCGGTTGCGTCGGGCAGTGGATTGGGCGTGATGAAGGGGAAGTGCGGCACCGTGTAGTAGTTCGCGGTGGCGCCGCCTCCCCCCGGCTGCGGAATGTCGATCTGTCCGAAACGGATGGCCGTCGCGTCGGGCAGGACGATACGGTGCGGAACGCCGCAGAAGCCCTCGATGAAATGCGTGAGGACGCCGCGACAGGTGATCTTCAGTTTGCCCATGAAACCTCCTTATTTACCGGGGTGGACGGCGATACGTGTGGTGAGCATCGCGACGGCACGCCACGCGTGACGGCCGTCGCGATCGGCGGCGATTGCTTCCCGCAGGATCGATTGCAGAGCATGGGCGGGCTGCACGCCGGTCGCGAGATGGCGATGCAGCGCGCCGAACAGAAGCCGCGCGTCGCGGTCGCCGATCGGGGCGAGCGTGCCGAAAACGTCGGACGCGCCGGCGCTCGCGAATGCCTCGCCGAGGCTGCGGCCGTGCGTCGCGGAGGAAGCGGGAGGACGGAGCGTCTCGCATGCCGCGAGCACGATCACGTCCGACTTCATCCGCGGCGCGGCGACGATCGTTTTCCACGATACGGCGCCGTCCTTCAGCATCAGCGCCTGTTCACCGCCGCCGCTCTGCCGCTCGGTGTGACCGGCGATGTGGAGCACGTCCGCCGACGCCGCGGCCGCATGCAGCGCGGCGATGGTCGCGTGCGTGGAGCGGATCGTTTGCGCGCTCGCATACGTGGCCGTGATCTCGCCGATCTCACGCGCCGCTTCCGGGAGTGCGGCTGCTCCGGCAGACGCGCCCACTTCGATCGTCGCGAGCGACGGCGCGGCTGTCGATGCAGCAACGCGACGGAGTGAGGCGGCGCTGGACGCTGTCGACACGGCGAATCGCTCGATCAAATAGCGCTGCGCGCTGCTGTCGTAAAGCCCGGCAAACGGCGTCGCGCGGAGTGCGGCGTCGGGGACGATCACGATCTCGCGTGCGCCCGCCAGCACGTGCTCGACCGGCCGGATCACGTCGTCGTACAACTGCGACGCGGCCGCGGTTCGCGGCTCCCCCACTGCAGCGTCGCCGAGCGCGGCGAGCGCTTCGGCGGTTCGCTCGCGGCGTGACACCGCAAAGTCGTTTTCGGAGAGCGCGAACGTAATCACTTCGCTCGGCAACGCCACGATCTCGATGACCGCGACGCCGCTGCCGCGCAGACGTTGCTGCAGTTCGGCAACGCCGATCGTTGCGCGTCGCGAGCGCTCCGCAAACGCAAACGCGGCGGCGTTGTCGCCGCGGTCGAGCGCTGCCTCGATCGCGTCGGTGAACAGCGCGTGCTCGGCATCGAACACGTCCGGAGTGGACGCGCTGTCGCTCGCCTCACGGCGACGTTCGATGATGCTCATACCGCGCTCGAGGTCGCGCGCTGCGACGTCGCGCTGTCCGAGGCGTGTGGCGCAGCGCGCGCGGAGCAGCAGCGGCGCCGGCAATGCGAAATGGAGCTCGTGGCGCGCGTAAAAGTCGATCGCGCGGGTGAGCGATTCACTCGCCGCGCGCGGATCGCTCGTCGCGAGCGCCGCACCTGTCGCTGCGTCGACGTCGGCGATGAGCCGCGCGCGCCGCTCGGGATCGGGTGTCGTACCCGCGAGCTCGCGTGCTCGGCGTGCGGCACTCACCGCCATCGCCGGCCCGGTGGTCGAAAGCAGCAGCGCCTGCGTCGACAGCACGTCGACCACCAGCGCCGCGTCGCCCGCGCTCTCGGCCACGTCCAGCGCGAGCGCAGACAATGCGGCCGCGGCGTCGCGTCTGCCGGCGAGCGCCTCGACATGCATCGCCTCCTGCAGCGCGGTCGCGAGCAGCGCCCGCTCCCCTTCCGCGCTCAGCGCGGAAAAACCGCGGATGCGCGCGAGCCACGCTTCGTCGCCGCGGCCGGTGCCGGCGAGTGCGCGCGCGAGCATCGATTCGACGAACGCTTCGCTGGCGCGCTCGCCCGCGCGCCGGAACATCGCCGCGCCATCGCCGAGCACCGCCACCGCGGCCGGCCAATCGTCGTCGAGCATGCAGGCGCGGCCGAGCTCCCAGCGCACGCGCGCGCCGAGGTTGATGAAGCCGGGGTGAGCGTCGGCGTCGACGCGTGCGCGCTCGAGCTCCGCGCGTGCGAGCGACGTCTCGTTGCGAGCGAGCCGCACGCTCGCGCCGTAGTAGCGCGCCGCCAGCGCCATCGGATGATGCGCGGTTGCGAAGGCAGTCGCGGCAGTCGATAACGCGCGTTGCGCAACATCGAGCTCGTGCCGGCTGTACGCGAGTCTGCCGGTGCGATACGCGACATGAGCTGCCGCCATTGCGGTGCGATCGGCCGGCGAGGCGCTGTCGATCGCACGCACCGCGTCGCGCGTCAACGATTCACCCGACACGTCGGCGAGCGCACTGCCGATGCCGCGCGCGATCGACAGCCAGCGTCCCGCGTCGGCAACGTCGCCGCGGCCGACGGCTTCGCCCCAGCGATTCAGATATTCGGTCTCGGCGTACGCGCGGGCACGGTCGCGATGCGCGTCGACAGCGCTTCTGACCGCAACCGCATCGGAGCGTGCTGCCGCGAGCTCGAGCAGCGGCCGCTCGCGCTCGAAGCGCGACGAACGGCTCGCCGGTGCGAGCTCCGCCAGCCGCGCGCGCGCTTCCTGCGCCCATTGCGACGCGGGATCGACCTCGAGATACCGCTGCCACGCGCGGCGCGCTTCGTCGGTCAATCCGAGGCGTTCGAGAATGAGCGCGCGATTGAAGAGCGCCTCCGGCAATTTCGCGTTGACGCGCAACGCCGCGTCGGCTGCGGCGAGCGCCGCGGGATAGAGCGATGCGCGGCCGAGTTGCGAGGCCGCGGCATAGCGCGCGGCAGCGAGATCGCTCCACGTTTGCGCGTCGTTCGACGCGGCCGTTGCCTGTTCGAGCCGCGCGATCGCGGCGGCCGGCGCATCGGCCAGCACCAGCGCCACGCCGGCCGCGTGCTGCGCGTCGGCATCGCGCTCGCGATCGGCACGCTGCACGAGCTCTCCCGCCGCACCCGAGAGCTTCATCCGTTCCGCATCGACGGTATCGCTGCCGCGCTCCGCCCCCGCGAACGCAGCCCACGCGAATCCGCCGGTGAGCCGCGGCTCGACCAGTCGCGCGGAACGCGGCGCGAGCGCCACCAGCTCATCGATCGGCGACGGCGCAAAACGCTCGCGCGCGAGCGGCACCGCGAGCAGCCCCACGATCAACGCCGCCGCCGCCGCGATCCACCAGCGATTGCTCGATTCCGGCTGCAGTTGCGGCTCCGCGGTCTCGAGGTCTTCGTTCACCGCTTCGATGGCGGCCATGCAGCGCTCGCAGGTGTCGAGGTGCGCGAGGATCGCCGGCATCTCGTGACGGCGCAGCTTCCCTTCAGCGAACGCGGCAAGCGTGTCGGCATCGGGGCAGGCGGCGTTACGGTGGTCGTGCGTCAAGGTTGCTCCTCACTTTGCGACTGCTGGACGTGCCCGTTTTTCCCATCTTCGAGGCCGAATTGCATTTCCGCACCGCTCGAGCCGATCAGCTCGAGCGCCTCGGCGGCATCGACTCCCTCGTCATGCAGGAGCTTGCGCAGCCGCGCCAGCAACGCCTCGAGACGTCGATAGAGCGGGCGCTGCGGCAGCCGCAGGATGCGCGAGATGTCGGCGATGCTCATCGAGGAGCCGAAGCGAAAACGGATGAGCATTCTGTCTTCGAGCGGGAAGCCGCCCAGGGCTTGCGCGACGATGCGATTCACGCGCGCGGCCGTGCGGCTCTCGTCATTCGCAACCGCAAGCGCGTCCGCGTTTTCGCCGCCGGCGACCGCTTCGACACCGTCGGCGCCGAGGTCGACCGCGCGCGGCCGGCCGAAGCGCTCCGGAAGCGAGGCCGCCAACTCCTCGAGCCTCTCGCGCGTGATCGACGGATCGACGGCGCGGATCAACGGCAGCGCGTCGTCGACGCTGCGGCGGTCCCGCAGCAGCAGCACCTCCGCCAGAATCCCCACCTCGCCGAGCCGGCGCGCCGCGGCCGAGGCCTGCCAGCGGCCGAACGTGCGCATCCGCTCATCGACCGCCATCCGCTGAATGACCACCGTGAGATACGCGGCCATCGACGAGCGTTGCGCGGCGTTGCGCAGCAGCTCGTAATCGTTGTCGATGAGCGCGAGCTTCACCGCGGACGCAAAGTCTTCCGCATCCGGACCGCTCAAACGCGACCGGCGGCATACGCGGCCGATGATCGTGTCGATCAGCGGCAGCTGAGCCTGCAGGAGCTCCTCGGATGTCATTTGCGGAAGGAAGGGAAGAAGGATAGCCGCTTTCTGCTCATTTCCTTCGTTCCGGCTGCGCGGACCCAGGATGTGGCGGTGCGCGGAGATCGCCAGTAGTATCCCGGCCGATGCGCGTTCTGCGGCGCCGCTGGCGCGACGATCTTCGCGATCTGCGCCGGTACCTCATGGCGGCTTACATCGACCTTCGTCTCGCATGACGGGGAAGGCCGATCGCGATCTGCCGCCGCTGCGGCTGCGCGACGTCGGCGGCGGCGATTTCCGCCAGGTCGGCGAAGACCTGGTGAAGGTGCTGGCCGATCACGGTTTGAAATCGACCGACCGCGTGCTCGACATCGGCTGCGGCGTCGGCCGCGTGGCCCTCCCGCGCGTCCTGCGGCCGGGCGGCACGCTCTGCGACGTTCTTCCTCATCGCCGCGCACACGGCGTTTACCGCGCTCGATTTCAAAGTCGTGCGTGACGAGCACCGGCTGCTCGACAGCGACGATCCCGATGCGGCAATCGCGTTCACCGAGGTGTAGCTCGACGAGCAGCTTTCGCGGAACGTCTGGCAGGAGCCGGAGTTGATCGCCGGCTCGTGGCGCGGCGGCGAGCGGGCGGTGATGTTTCAGAACCTGGTCGTGGTGAAGAAGCGCACTGCCGCTCGCGCGCATTGCCGCGTGCAATGATGCCGGCGTGACCGGGGAAGAGGCCAAAGCCGCACGACGAGGAGACGTCTGGACGGACGTCAGGAACATGGTCTGGGCGCGCCGCCGCCGGCTGCTGATCGGGCTCGCGCTCACGCTCATCAGCCGCGCGGCCGGCCTCGTGCTGCCGGCCACGTCGAAGTACCTCGTCGACGACGTGATCGGCAAAGGGAACGCGGAAGTGCTCCCGCTGCTCGCGCTTGCCGCCGGCATCGCCACGATCGTTCAGGCGATTACGTCGATTGGCCTCTCGCAGATGCTCGGCGTGGCGGCGCAGCGCTCGATCACCGACCTCCGCAAACGCGTGGAGGAGCATGTGCTGCGGCTCCCGATCTCGTACTTTGACTCGACGAATTCGGGCGCGCTCATCTCGAGGATCATGACCGACGCGGAAGGGATCCGGAACCTGGTCGGCACCGGCCTCGTGCAACTGGTCGGCTCGACCTTCACGGCCGTCGGCGCGCTCTGCGTGCTCTTCTATCTGAACTGGCGTTTGACGCTGATCACGCTCGTCACGCTGCTGCTGTTCGGCGGGACGATGGCGTACGCGTTCAAGCGCATCCGCCCGCTGTTCCGCAAGC
>DASVRB010000444.1:0-15282 GCA_036388835.1 Thermoanaerobaculia bacterium
CTCCGAATCCGGCACGCTGTTCGTCTTCTGGATCCAGCACTTCGGTTTCCTCTACAACCAGCTCCTCTTCTGCACGCGCGACAATGATGGCGTCTGGTCGGAGGCGAAGGCCTTCGGTTCGCCGTACAACTATCGCGAGAACCTCCGCATCGCCGTGACCCGGAAGGTCACCGACGTCACTGACAACACCTCAGCACGCGCACTGACGGTGCACGCGACCTGGTGGGAGTTCGACACGCAGAGTGGCGTCGAGTCGGCTCAGTATCGGATGCTTCCGATCGAGAATGGTCGAGTCGCCGACGTCACGGCGCTCGACCTCAACGAGTTCGTCGTCCGCTCCGAAACGGCGGCAACCACGGAAAGCGTTGATTCGGAAATTGACGCTGCGGTCCTGAAGCAGCCGATCCTGTCTACCTCCGCGCAGCAGGAGAGCGTGCTGCTCGTTTTCGGCGACGCAACGACTCGCAAGTTCACCAAAGTGCGCGTCACCCCGTCGCGCGGAATCGCAGCGGATGGCCGCCTGCGCGTCCCGGTCGGCCGCACCGAAGGCGGTTTCGGCGCGCCGCGGTTCGCGGTCGCTTCGACCTCGCGCATGGAAGGCATCTTCGGCGAGGCGAATCCCGCGGTGTTCTACACCGTCAGCGACAGCATGCTGCGCTACGTGATGCTGTCGAACGATGGAACGTGGTCTGATGTGCGCGCCGTGACTCTCGACGAGAAGATCACGAGCAGCGCCGCCGTCAACGCTCTGCGGCGGATGCTCACCGAGCAATAGCTCACCGCTCACAACGTGAACAGACAAAAAGCCGGCGCAACTGCGCCGGCTTTTTTGCGTTCAGATCTAAATGCGGGGCTTCGAGTGCTTGACCGAGGTGATGATGCCGACGCCGAGGAGCAGCAATGCACCGATGCCGATCCAGAAGGGCTCGACGTCGAAGCGGTAGGCGATCAGAGCAAGGGCAATGATCACGATCAACCAGCCGACGAACGAGAGATTGAACCAGTTCATGCGGGTACCTCCGTCGAGCTGACTCAGCAAAGTCGCTGCCCGATGCATTCGGGCGAACGAAAAAAGGCCCGGCGCCTTGCGGCGCCGGGCCCTGAGTACGACAGCTTTGAAAGGTTTAGCGGCCCTGGATGATGAACGCGATGATGAGCGCGTAGATGACGAGCGACTCGATCAGCGCGAGACCGATGATCATCGCGAGACGGATCGCGCCGGCCGCACCCGGGTTGCGGGCGATGCCTTCGCAGGCCGCGACGACGGCGCGCGACTGGCCGATGGCGCCGGCCGCAGCGGCGATGCCGAGGACGAGCGCGGCGGCGAGGGGGCCCCACGCCACACCGTTGTTGGTCGTAGTTGTCGTAGCCTGGCCGAACGCGGAGAACGCGGTCAGCGCCAGGATTGCGAACAGGATCAAGTTCTTCTTGGTCACTATGAATCTCCTCCTTTTCAAATCTCGAAACCCGTAGGTTGATCGATGTCTTAGTGTTCTTCCGTGGCGACGGCTCCGCCGATGTACACCATCGTCAGCATGATGAAGACGAAGGTCTGCAGGAACGCGCCGAAGATGCCGAGGCCCATCATCGGCCAGGGAACGACGAAGGGCAGCATCCCCATGAAGATCCCGGTGGCCGTGTGCTCACCGAAGATGTTCCCGAAGAGGCGCATGCCGAGCGACAGGACGCGCGCCAGATGTCCGATCACTTCGATCGGGAACATGAGCGGCGCCAGCCACCAGATCGGGCCCGCAAAGTGCGCGATGTAGTGGCCGAGCCCCTGCGTCTTGATGCCCTGGTAGTTGTAATAGAGGAACGCGGTCAGCCCGAGCCCGAAGGTCGTGTTCACGTTGCCGGTGGGCGGCTGAAGGAAGAAGAAGATGCCGAAGATGTTCGAGACGAAGATGAAGACCGCGAACGCTCCGATCATGTAGAGGAAGCGCTCGGAATGCGGTCCGACGATGTCCTGCAGCAGCCCTTTCAGGCCGGAGACGATCAGCTCGAGAAACTGCTGAACGTTGCTCGGATTCTCCTTGCTGAAGTTCCGCGAAAGCAGCGGAAAGACGATGCTGCTCAGCAGGAGCACCAGCAGGGCCATGACCACGTGATCGGGGACATCGAACCCGAGGATCGGTCGGACGAGCTTGTTGAACGGCTCGTACAGAATTGAATGTTCGTGTTCCATCTACCTTCGAGCTACCTCTCGATACAGCGAATACAGAGCTTCGCCGCAGATTCCCACCACGATGATCGAGAATCCCAGCAACACACTTAACGCATTGAAACGAGCAATGATGATCGTGACCGTGAGCGCCACACCGAGGAGAGCGAAGCGCGCCAGGGTGCGCACCGTGAGCCTCCGAGCGTGCAGATGTGCCGCCGGTTGGAGCAGAACGTCAACAATCTCCTCCAACCAAAGGAAGCTGATCATAGTGACGGCAGCACTGCAAGTCAACCCGAGAAAACCGCGAAAACCGCCTGAAATCGCCGCGAAAACCGCAAAAACGACCGCGGCCGCAAACGCCGTCCGCTTGATGCGCCGGAGAACGTCGGCGGGCGATTCCCGCTCGTACCATCGCGGCGCTTGCGGAGCCTCGGGAGGGGGAACGCTGGTCACTTCGAAGCAGCGGACATGCGGAAGAGGTTCACGAACGCCGCGATGATGCCGAACCCAGTGAAGATGCCGGTCATCCATGGCCATGTGCCGAACAACTTGTCCATCCCCCACCCCCAGAGCGCTCCCAGACCGATGGCGATTGGAAACATCCACGCCATCGCCGACGCCTCGAGCATCTGGCGGTACTCCTTTTTCTGATTCTTATCGGGAGGCATCGACGATCCGCTTGGACACCGGCCTGCCGGAGCGGCCTGCTTCGTCGATGAAGTGTGCCGGCCAGAGGCCGAGGAACAGCGTGACGATGAGCGCCACGACCGCGACGAACCGCAGTCCGCCCGAAGCGGTGATCGTCTCCGCGCGACCATCGCCGCGCAGGTACATCGCGGCCACGATCCGGATGTAATAGAACATCGAGACCGCGGACATCAGCACCGCGATGATCGCGAGCCATCCGAAACCGGCACCGACGGCGGCGTAGAACAGAAAGTACTTGCCGATGAAGCCAGAGGTCGGAGGGATGCCGCCGAGGGACAGCAGGAAGACGATCATCGCAAACGCCCAGAACGGCGCGCGGCGATGCAGTCCTTCGAAATCGTCGATGGTCTCGCCGGCGTACTCGTTCCGCTCGAGCATGAGCACCGTCGCCCAGATTCCGAGCGTCGCGAACACGTAGACCACTGAATAGACGAGCACTCCGCGGAGCCCCATTTCGCTGACGGCGATGATGCCGAGCATGACGTAGCCCGCATGGCCGATGGACGAGTACGCGAGCAGGCGCTTCACGTTGTCCTGCGTGATCGCCGCGAGGTTGCCGACGATCATCGACAGCGCCGCGATGGCCGCGAGCACGTTCTGCCAGTCGAGCTGGAAGTGGTGCATGCCGACGTAGAAGATGCGCGCGAAAATCGCAAAGGCCGCGGCTTTCGAAGCGGTCGACAGAAACGCGGTGATCGGCGTCGGCGCCCCTTCGTAAACGTCCGGCGTCCAGACGTGAAACGGCGCGGCCGCGATCTTGAAGCAGAGGCCCGCACCGAGCAGCATGATGCCGAACATCAGCGCGTCGTTCGTCACCTGCGTCGACAGCGACGTGGCGATCTGCAGCAGGTTGAGCGAGCCGGTGACGCCGTAAATGAGTGAGATTCCGTAAAGGAGGATCGCAGAGCTGACCGCGCCGAGGACGAAGTACTTCATCGCCGCCTCGGTGCTTTTCTGCTCGTTTTTGAAGTACCCCGCCAGGATGTAGCTCGACAGCGACATCAGCTCGAGGCCGACGTAAATCGTCGCGAGATGAACGCCCGAGGCCATGAACATCATGCCGCAGAGCGCGAACGCCATCAGCGAGTAGTACTCCCAGGCCGAATAGCGCGAGCCGCGGATGAAATCGTGCGAGAGGAGCGTGACCATCGCGATCGTGGCGATGAAGAGGAGCTTGAAGAAGATGGAGAACGCGTCGAGCGCGAACATGCCGGCGAAGGCGCTGGTCTGATCGACGTTCTGCACGGCGTACGAGCAGGCGAACAGCGACGCGGCCGTGATCGCGAGCAGCGCGAGCATCGACCATTTCGCAGTATTCGCGTCTTTCCGGAAGCCGCTCACCGGCGCGATCAGGAGCAACATCGCGCCGATCGCGACGACGAGCTCCGGCAGGAGATAAAGGATGTCGCTCCCGGTCATTTCGCCGCGACCTCGTGATGACCCGTCACGGGTGCCGGCGCGGCCGGATACGTCAGCGGGTTCCTCGCAAAGTAGTCGGGATCGACTTTACGGACGATGTAGTTCACCGGCTCTTCCATCACGTCGAAGAGCGGCTTGGGATAGATGCCGATCCATACCATCAGCACGACGAGCGAAAGCAGCAAGCCGAGCTCGCGGCGATTGACGTCGGGCAGCGCGGCATTCGCGGGATTGTCGAGTGGGCCCCAGAACACGCGCTGGTAAAGCCACAGCAGGTACGCGGCGCCGAGCACGATGCCGAGCGCAGCGACGACGGCGTACGCGATTGTGCCGAACTGTTCGGAATTCGCCGCGCCGAGGAGAATCGTGAATTCACCGATGAAGCCATTGAGCGCCGGCAATCCCATCGAAGAGAGCGCGGCGATGAGAAACAGCGCGGCGTAGACCGGCATCTGCTTCGCGAGCCCGCCGTACTCCGCGATCATCCTCGTGTGGCGGCGTTCGTAAACGATGCCGACCAGCAGGAAGAGTGCGCCGGTCGAGATGCCGTGATTGATCATCTGAATGATCGAGCCGCGCAGTCCCATCGGATTGAGCGCGAACATGCCGAGCATGACGAAGCCGAGGTGCGAGACCGAGGAGTACGCGACCAGCTTCTTCATGTCCTTCTGCACGAGCGAAACGAGTGCGCCATAGACGATGCCGATCAGCGAAAGCACCACGATCGGCACGAGCAGTTGCTTGGTGGCGTCGGGCAGGATCGGCAATGCGAATCGAATGAAACCGTAGGTGCCCATCTTCAGCAGCACCGCGGCGAGGATGATCGAGCCGGCGGTCGGCGCCTCGACGTGCGCGTCGGGGAGCCACGTGTGAAACGGGAACATCGGCACTTTGATGGCGAAGCCGAAGAAGAAGCCGAGGAAGATCCAGAACTGCAGCGTCGGCGGAATGAGGTGCCCGATGTCGTGGAACTGCAGCACGCTGAACGTGGCGGGGTTGCCGAGGCCTCGGATGTTCAGGAAGGAGATGCCGCCATCATTGAAGAAGAAGAGCGCCAGGATCGAGAGCAGCATCAGCACCGATCCGGAAAGCGTATAGAGGAAGAATTTGATCGCCGCGTACAGCTTCCGCGTGCCGCCCCAGATCCCGATGATGAAGTACATCGGGACGAGCATGATTTCCCAGAAGACGTAGAAGAGGAAGAAGTCGAGCGCGCAGAACGTGCCGATCATGCCGGTCTGCAGCATGAGCAGCAGCGAGTAGTACTCCTTCTCGCGATGATTGATGGCGCTGTACGACGAGACCACCCCGATGATGCCGATGAACGTGGTCAGGAGAATGAGCAGGAGCGAGATGCCGTCGATGCCGAAGTCGTACTTCACGCCGAGCGACGGGATCCAGTCGTACGTCTCGCGGAACTGAAACATCGCGACGCCGGTGGCGGCGCGATCGAAGTTCGGCCAGAGCCAGAGCGAGACGACGAAATCGACGACCATCGTGACGGTAGCGACGATGCGGATCAGTCGCGGATTGTTCTTGTTCACGAAGAACAGAATGCAGAGCGCGCCGATCAGCGGGATGTACGTGACGATGTTGAGAATGCCCATTCCTGTCGAATCTCCTCGCGCCATACCGGTCTCGCGCCGGCGAGCCGCTCGCTACGGCTTCATGAACAGATAAACCATTGCGATCAGGACGATGCCGCCGCCCATGATCAATGCGTAGTTCTGGACCATTCCGCTCTGCACGCGCCGCAGAATTCCGGAGCCGCCGCGTGCTGTCGAAGCGACACCGTTCACCGCGCCGTCGACGACGTACTTATCGAACATCGACGAGCCGTGGCCGAGCGCGATGACCGTGATGTGCCGGATGCTGTTGACGATTCCGTCGACGATCCAGACGTCCACCCACCAGAGCGCGCGGCAGAGCATGAGCGTGCCGCCGATGACCGTCTTCGCATACAGCTCGTCAACGAAGTACTTGTTCTCGAGCAGGCGATGCACCGGCGCGAATCGCGTGGCGATCCGTTTCGGCGCGAGCCACCGTTCATCGCGTTTGTAGAAGCGGAACGCGAGGAAGATTCCGAGCGCCGCAACGGCGACCGAGATCGCCATGAGCGTGTACTCGAGCGCGTGCGACGCTTCGTGGAAGTGATAGGCGTGCCCTTCGATCGGCAGCAGCACCGGCGAGAGCCACTGCTGGAACCAGGTCGGATGCGCGCCGCCGAGTGCGGCCGGCAAACCGATCCAGCCGCCGATGAATGACAGCGCGGCCAGCACCGCCAGCACCCCGGTCATGCTGAGCGGCGACTCGTGCGGATCGTGGCTGTGTGCGTGATGTCCGTGCGCCTTGTCGCTGTGAGCGTCGCCGTCATGGAGATGCGGCTGTGCGGGAATCAGATCGTGGCCGGCGTGCTGCGGCTCCGATTCTTCAATGCCCACCGCGTGCGCACCGCGATAGGTGCCGTGGAAGGTCATGAAGTAGAGCCGGAACATGTAGAACGCTGTCAGTCCGGCGGTGATCAGTCCAACGATCCAGATCAGCTTGTGATGAGGAAATGCGTTCGCAAGGATCTCGTCTTTCGAGAAGAAGCCGGCCAGCGGCGGAATGCCTGCGATGGCGATCGTTGCGATCAGCATCGTCACGTGGGTACGCGGCATGTACTTACGAAGGCCGCCCATCTTGCGCATGTCCTGTTCGCCGCCGCAGCCGTGAATTACGGAACCCGCGCCGAGGAAGAGGCAGGCCTTGAAGAAGGCGTGCGTCACGACGTGAAAGATCGCGGCGGTGAATGCGCCCACACCGACGGCGAGAAACATATAGCCGAGCTGCGAGACCGTCGAATACGCGAGGACTTTTTTGATGTCGTTTTGCGCCAGTCCGATCGATGCTGCAAAGATCGCCGTCGCCGCGCCGACGATCGCGACGACCAGCATTGCGTCGGGTGCGAGCCGGAACAGCACGTTCGAACGGACGCACATGTAGACGCCGGCCGTGACCATTGTGGCAGCGTGGATGAGCGCCGAAACGGGCGTGGGACCGGCCATTGCGTCCGGCAGCCAGACGTACAACGGAATCTGGGCCGATTTGCCGCATGCGCCGACGAAGAGCAGGAGGCAGATGGCGGTGGCGATGCCGGCGTATTGCTGTCCGCCCGCGGCGGCCATGGCGAAGACTTTTCCGTAATCGGCGGTGCCGAACGTATTGAAGATCAGGAACACGCCGAGAATGAAGCCGAAGTCGCCGATACGATTGGTGATGAACGCTTTCTTGCCGGCGTCGGCCGCGAAGTTCTTGTCGTAATAGAAGCCGATCAGAAGATACGAGCAGAGCCCGACCCCTTCCCAGCCGACGAACATGACGATGTAGTTCGCGCCCAGCACGAGCAACAGCATCATGAACATGAAGAGGTTGAGGTACGTGAAGAAGCGCGTGTAGCCCTTCTCGTGCGACATGTAGCCGGTCGCATACACGTGGATCAGAAATCCGATCCACGTCACGATCATCAGCATCGTCGAGGAGAGCGCGTCGATGCGGAACGCGAAGTCGATCGAGAAGTTGGCGATCGAGCTGCCAACCGCGCCGATGCCGGACGGGATCCACTCGAAATACGTGTGCTGCCACGGATGTCCGGCGCTCTGCAGGACGACCCACGTGGCCACGACGGCCGACAACAGCGTGGCACCGAGCGCGACTGCGTTCGTGACCTGTTTGTTTTTCGTATTGTGCGGATTGGCGATCGCACGCGTGCCGTTGATCAGCGCACCGAGCGCGGGAAGCAGGATGACCAGCAGCAGGGCGCTAGCCATTGGCGCACCCTCCGATTTCAGAATCTATCCTGAGGAGCGAAGCGACGAAGGATCTCGGGTGCGGCGGCGACGCCTGTAGGATCGTGCAATGCCGGTGTAACCGGAGATCCTTCGCTTCGCTCAGGATGAACTGGGAAAGCGGCCTACCCATGCAGGGTCCTCACCTCATCGACGTTGATCGTGCTGCGCAGCCGGTACAACTGGATGATGATCGCCAGCCCCACCGCCGCCTCGCCTGCCGCGATACAGATGACGAAGATGGTGAAGACCTGCCCTTCCAGACTGCCGAGGTGATAGGAGAACGCGACCAGGTTGATGTTCACGGCATTGAGCATCAGCTCGATGCACATCAGGACCGTGATCATGTTCCGCCGCACGATCACGCCGACCAGGCCGACCGCGAACATGGTGCCGGAGAGCATCAGGTAGGCGTCAGTGCTAGGCATTGTGTGCCTCCTGCGGAGGCAAATTGAAAATTGAAAATTGAAAATTGAGAACGCGGCGGTCGCGCTTCTCCGATTTTTCAATTTTCAATGTTTCATTTTCCATTGCATTCAGGTCACGCACTTACGGACTCCTTCACTTCCTTCTCCACTTCAGCGCGCTCGAGGATGAAGTTCGGTGTCGCCTCTTCTTCTTCGGCGGAGAGCTCCCGCTTTCCGATCACGATCGCGCCGACCATCGCGACGAGCAGGAAGAGCGATGCAACTTCGAACGGCACGAGGTAGTCGCTGTACAGCGCCATCGCCACAGCCTCGGCGTTTTTATTCGGGCGCTCACGCCAGCGCCTCACGAGCTTGTTCGGGTCTGTGGCGTGCGGCGTGAGATATGGCTCGCGAACGGTGGTGAGCTTCTTGACCGGCTCGGCCGCCGGCGCGTGATACGCGCCATTACGCACGAGCGCCACCATCAGCACGAAAACGGCGAGGCCGACGCCGATGCCGCCGAGCCACACGGACGATGTGAGGCGCTCTTCCGGCAGGTGGCGGTAATTGATCAGCATGACTACGAACAGGAACAACACCATGATCCCGCCCGCGTAAACCAGGACCTGCACCGCCGCCACAAACTCCGCCGCTTTGATGACGAACAGCACGGCCACACAGAGAAACGTGAGCAGGAGAAAGAGCGCGGAATGCACGGGATTGCGCATCGCCACGACCAGGATCGATGACGCGACCGCGATCGTGCCGATGACCATGAAGACGAGCAGCGGGAGATTGCCGGCGAGGCCGTCCATCAGTTCGTGCCTCCCGTGAGCTGTTTCCGCTCCGCCGGCAGCGCGACGGTGTCGTCTTCCGGCAGCCCGGTGTACTCGGGACGCTCGTCCCAATACTCGAGCTGCTGCATGTTGAAGTAGAGGTCATTGCGATCATAGCTCGCCAGCTCGTAAGTCTTGGTGGTGAGCCAGATCGATTTCGGTTTCGTCGGACACGCTTCTTCGCAGAGCGCGCAGAACATGCAGCGCTTCACGTCGATGTCGTAGCGGTCCAGAACTTTGACTTTTTTCTTTTTGCCCGCTTCTTCAATGATGTCATCGTGGACGTCGATGTAGATGATGTCGATCGGACAGGCCACCGCACAGAGCTTGCACGCGATGCAGCGGTCATAAGAAAACTTGAACATGCCGCGATAGCGCTCGGCCGGCTCCATCCGCTCTTCCGGATAGCGCACTGTGACCTTCGGCCGGAAGAGCTCCCGGAGCGTGGTCTTGAGGCCTTCGAGCAGGTCGAGGAGGAGGAACTTCTCGGACCAGCTGTTTTTCGGATGGCTAATTTGCATGAACCACCTTCCGGGGCGTGCGTGCAGCGGGTGCCGCGGCGCGGCGCGGCTTGAATAGGTAGAACGCGGTGAGCGCGATCAGGCCGAGGCCGATCCAGTACATCAGCCGCTCCTGTCCCGCCAGGATGAAGATCGCGGTGACGAAGATGTTCGCGAGCGACAGAGGAATCAGCCACTTCCAGCCGAGGTCCATCAACTGGTCGAACCGGAACCGCGGGAACGTCGCGCGGAACCAGACATAAACCAGCATGAACACCATCACTTTGGTGAAGAAAATCGCGGCGCCGATCAGGCCGCCGAAGAATCCGAGTCCTTTGAGGAAGGTGGTGGTGATGCCGATGTCGAACATCGCCAGCGTCCAGCCGCCGAAGAAGAGCGTCACGATGAGGCAGGAGTTGACGATCATCATCGAATATTCGGCCAGCATGAAGAACGCGAACTTCATCCCCGAATACTCGGTATGGAAGCCGGCGACGAGCTCCGACTCCGCTTCCGGCAAATCGAACGGCGTGCGGTTGTTCTCCGCGTTCATGGAGACGAAGAAAATGAAACACGCCACGAGCTGCGGGAGGAAGTTCCAGGCGTTCAGTTCCTGGTAACGAACGATAGTCACGAGGTCGAGCGAGCCGCAGATCATCAGCACGCCGACGATCGACAGGCCGAACGGCACTTCGTAAGACACCATCTGTGCCGCCGAGCGCAAACCGCCCATCAATGAGTATTTGTTGTTGGAGGCCCAGCCGCCGAGGATGATGCCGTAAACGGCAGTAGACGTAATGGCCAGAATCAGCAGCAGGCCGACATTGATGCGCGTGACGGTAAATTCAGGCGGCGGCCCGTATGGGATGAGCGTAAAGACGATGAAGGCTGGTACGAGCGGCAGCATCGGTCCGAGAAAGTAGGCAATCTTTTCGGCGCTCGACGGAAGGATGTCTTCCTTGAGCAGCAGCTTGACCGGATCTGCAATGCCTTGAAAGAGGCCCCACGGACCGACACGGTTTGGGCCGAGGCGCGCCTGCATGAAGCCGAGGAGACGCCGCTCGATCCAGGTCATGGCGATGACGATGAGCTGGACGATCACGAACGCGATCAGGAACTTCACGGCTGGCCAGACGAGGTAGGTCAGCAGGGCTTTGTTCATGCGCGGGGCTCCCGGTGGTCAATTGAAAATTGAAAATTGAAAATTGAAAGATCGCGCATGATGCAGGCGAGAATCCTTTCCGATTTATCAATTTCCCAATTTTCAATTTTCAATTTCGCGTTCATCGATCCACCTCGCCCAGCACGATGTCGATCGTTCCGATCAGTGCGACCAGATCGGAAACGAGATGTCCCTGCGCCATTGCGGGAAGCGCCTGGAGGTTGACGAATGACGGCGGACGAACGTGGCAGCGGTATGCGTTCTGGGTCTTGCCGTCCGAAACGATGTAGTACCCGATCTCCCCTTTCGGCGATTCGATCGAGTGGTACACCTCCCCTTCCGGCGGTCGGATGACTTTGGAGATTTTTGCTTTGATGTCGCCGGCGGGGGTTTGTTTGATGAGCGGGATGCACTGCTTGAGAATGCGGTTGGACTCGCGCATTTCGATCATGCGCACGAGATAACGATCGTACGTGTCGCCGTTGATGCCGATCGGCACTTCAAAGTCGAGCTCCGGGTAGCATTCATAAGGAAGTGCGCGGCGCAGATCCCACTGTACGCCGGACCCACGCAGCGGCGGCCCGGTAATGCCCCATTCGATCGCTTCCTCGGGGGACAATACGCCGATCCCGACAGTACGGCGTTTCCAGATGCGGTTCGTGGTCAACAGCGATTCGTATTCGTCGACCGCGGCGTCGAATTTATCGACGAACGCCTCGACGTCGTCGAGCCAGCCGGGCGGGAGGTCGTCCGGCATCCCGCCAATTCGCATGCAATTGAGGGTCAGCCGTGCGCCGCAATATTCTTCGAACAGGTCGAGGATCTGCTCGCGCTCGCGAAAGGTATAAAAAAACGGCGTCATGGCGCCGATGTCGATCGCGTGCGTGGCGAGCCACAGCAGGTGCGAGGAAATCCGCTGCAGCTCCGAGAGCATCACCCGCATCAATTGCGCGCGGCGCGGGATGCTGGCGGTAATCCCCATGATCTTCTCGACCGTTTCGACGAAGCCGAGATTGTTCGTGGCGGCGGCGACGTAATCCATCCGGTCCGTATGCGGGATGCATTGCGGATACGCCATGTGCTCGAACAGTTTTTCAGTGCCGCGATGCAGGTAACCGATGATCGGTTTCGCGTCGATGATCCGCTCGCCGTCGATGCGGAGGATCACGCGCAGGACGCCGTGCGTCGACGGGTGCTGCGGGCCGAAGTTGACCTCCATTTCGTGGACGTCAAACATCTAATTGGTCTCCTCTTCGTCGGCGGGCTCTTCGACTGGCGGTTCCTGCGGAGCGGGATCTTCGACGACAGGAGCAGCGGCGCCGGGCTCTTTGACGGCCGGCGTCTGGCTCTCCGGATCTTCTACTGGCGACGCGGGAACAGCGGCCGCCCCGGCGGGTGCAGCAACCGCTTTCGGTGCGGCTGCGACAGCCGGTTTCGCGGGAGCCGCTTTGGCGCCGTTTCCGCCACCGATCTGCGCGACGGGCCAAGTGCCGTAACGCTTCCATTCGCCTTTGTAGAGGTTGACGTCTTTTGCGTCTTTCCCAGTAGAGCCGACTTTCGGACCGCCGCCCTCCGGAAATACCTCGGGGTAAATGCGCGCGCCTGTATCAATGCCGCGAATCGGAAAGTCCTTGCGGAGCGGGAAGCCATTGAAGCCTTCCCACATCAGGATTCGCTCGAGGTTCGGATGTCCGGAGAACGTGATGCCGAGCATGTCGAACGTCTCGCGCTCGTGCCAGTTCGCCGTTTTCCATACGGAAGTGACGGATGGAATTGCGCCGCTCTCGTCCGTCCAGACGCGCAGGCGGACGCGCGCGTTCTTCTGAAACGAATAAAGCGTGTAGGCAACGCTGAAACGAAGACCGGTATGGCCGGGGTATTTCGAATAGTCGACGCCGGCGAGATCGACGAGATACACAAAGCCGTCGTCCTTGAACGCCCGGCAGACCTCGACGATGCGATCGCGATCGATGAAGAGGGTGATTTCTCCGACGAATTCTTTCCCGCCGAGGATTGCATCGTCGATGCGCGAGACGGCGGCGGCAACCAGCGGATCGCGCTTGATCTCGTCGACGCTGCGTGCCGGCGGGGCCGCGGGCACAGCTGACGCGGCCGCGGGCGGCGCCGCTGGTGGTGGTGAGCTCGGCGGAGTTAGCTCTGACATATTGTTGCTGGTTCCTGATTGCCGGCCGTTTGTGATGCGCTCACAAGCAACCGGCAATCAGCAACGAACAACGTGAAAAAGATTTAAACGCCGGAGTAGCTCTTCCCCTGCTCCTCCATCAGCAGTTTCAGCATGTCGAGCGTTTCGGATTCGCCGGGGACACAGAGAGAGATGTCGTCCGTCTCCCCTTCCGCCAGGGCGTTCGCGTAACCCTCGCAATCCCAGCCGCAGGCGCCGCAATCGGTTTGCGCCATCGACGCGAATAATTTCGTTTCCCACTTGCCGCCCATTTCATTCGCGAGCGACATCCGCTCGGGAAGAGTGAGGTCGTCGCGATGGAACGGCACGGCCGGCGAGGCGCCGTCGGTGGCGTCGCCCGGGATGACTTCCGGCGCCGCTGCGTGTTCGATCTCGGCCCGCGAGACTTCGCCTTCGGCCGCGACGTCCGTTTCGGCAGGAGCGGCCGGTTTCGCTTTCGCGACCGCAGGCGGTGCGGGCGCGCGCTTGATGCCGGAGATCGGCGCGGGCTTCAGCGCCGCCGCCTGTTCCGCGCGCAAGGCCGGGCCTTCATGGGCCGGGCGGAGCGAATCGCGGACCGCGGCGCGTGCGAAGTCGTACGCCTCGCCGCCTTTCCGCAGGATGTGCATCTTCTCGATTTTTTTCTGCAGCTCCATCAATCCCCAGATCAGCGCCTCGGGACGAGGCGGACATCCGGGGATGTAGACGTCCACTGGAATCAGGCGATCGACGCCCTGGGTGACGGCATAAGTGTCGTACGGGCCGCCGCACGTCGCGCAGGAGCCCATGGCCATGACCCATTTCGGGTCCGGCATCTGGTCCCAAAGACGGCGGACGATCGGCGCCATTTTCTCGGTGACGGTGCCGGAAACAATCATCAGATCGGCCTGCCGCGGAGTGGCGCGGAAAACCTCGGCGCCGAAGCGGGCCATGTCGTGGCGCGGATCGAGGACCGCCATCATTTCGATGGCGCAGCACGCGAGGCCGAACTGCATCGGCCAGAGAGAAGATTTGCGCGCCCAGTTGAAGAACTTGTCGACGGTCGTGGTGAGAACGTTCGACTCGAAGCGGTTCTCGATCAGACCCATGTCAGGACCTTCCTCTTCCAGGCGTAGAAGTAACCGATCAGGAGAATCGCAAGGAAAATTGCCATCTCGACAGCTCCCAACAAACCGAGCTGTTTGAACCGGATCGCCCAGGGGAAGAGGAACACCGTCTCGACGTCGAAGACGATGAAGAGCACCGCGATCAGAAAGTAACGGACCGAAAAACGGTGATCAAAGGCCAGGGAGGTCGGCGCCACGCCACACTCGTAAGGCTCGAGTTTGACTTTGTTCGCGCGCGATGCGCGGATCAGTGGCGTGATGATGAACAGCGTCAGCACGGGCACTGAGATGACGATGAGCGCAGCAACAAGCAGCACTGTGTAGTTCGCCATATTTTCGCTCGCTGGGTACGACCGCGGCCATTCTAAACCGCAAGTGGAGCGTCAGGAAAAGGAAAATCTCTCGAAGCTCCACTCTCCGCCCGCAACGTTCTTCGACTGGATCAAAACACGCTGCTCCTGACCGATGCCGTCGGGCAGAACCAGGCGGCGCGCGTCCTCGCGTTGTGCGATCAGCTCCACCCCTTCGGCCGCCGATTCGATGGCCACGTCCTGCACCGGTCGGAACAGCTCGTGGCCGGTGATGCCGATCGAGAGGAGGAACTTCGCGAGCCGATCGAAGAAGATCGTCCGCGCTCCCTGCCGTTCGCCGGCGCGCTCGAGATCGGTGAAGTTGATGTGCGCCGTCAGGTCCTGTTCGCCCGGATCGGCGAGGAGGTCGCGATGCACGCGCTGCCGCGAGTACGCGGCCGCCGTCCCGAAACGCCGCGCCCGCGAGTGAAACAGCTTCTGCGCCGGATACCCGTAATCAATGGTCACGAACAGCGCGCGCTCGAACCGGCGCAGCACGTCTTCGTGAAACGCCTCCCACTCCAGCGAGAGGTCGGCGAACTGCCCTTCCGCCAGCTCTAGCTGATGCCCCACAAAGTAATCGTCGTAGACCGGACTAGCCTCGTGCTCGGCCCAGTCGAG